>JBARBX010000490.1:0-11893 GCA_049793535.1 Steroidobacteraceae bacterium
GGGCGAAACCGACACCGCCAACGACCAGGGGTTGGCGCGATCACTGCAAGTTGATGGCGTGGTCAGTGCGCTGAGTTCGCGCGGCGGCGGCGCCTCAACGAATCTCGATGAGAATGGCATCCTCGCCAAGTCGCAGTGGGAAACGGTCAGCTACGGCGCCTGGTCGCTCGACGGCTCCGCACGCGCGGGAGGATCCGGCGGCCCCGGCGAACAGGGCCAGGGTGGTTCGATCACGCTGCGGGAGCGGGCCATGGCCTTCGACGGCGGATGGCAGGCCGACAATGCGGTGGGCGACCTCAACAACCCCGACATTGGCCTGGCGCGACTTGAGCCGCGCTTCATCTTGCCGACCAGCCTGATGCAGGGCCTCACCACGGAATGGCGGGGCCCCGAGGACCTGCAGGTGGTCGCCGGCGGCGGAGTGCCCGGTTTGTACAATGGCATTGTGGTGCCGGACTTCCAGACGCTGGGCGGAACCACCGCGACCGCGGGCGCGCAGTGGTCCCCGGCATCGCACTGGACGGTCGGCGGCCAATTCATCGAAGCTCACGACACCAACCTCGCCATCGGCACGGCAGTCGACGGCGACACGCGTTTTTCCTCGAACACCGAACTTCTCACGGCCGCCTGGAAGGATGGCGGCGAGCGCCTTGACCTGAATCTCGTGGATGGCGACATCAGCGGCAAGAGCAATGCCGTTGGCGGCTGGGCCGACGGCTCGATAACCCAGGGTCGCTTTCAGCAAAACGCCGGGCTCTTTCGGATCGATCCTAATATGACCTGGGGCAATCAACTGATCGCGAACGACATGGAAGGGGGCTACTACCGTCTCGACTACCAGGGCCTGCGTTGGATGACCGATGTCGGCATCGACGAAGTGCGTTCGGTGTCGGGGCTCGGCTCCGACACCACCTTCCTGACCGGCGATGCGCACTACCAATTGTCGCGCGACTGGGGTGTGGGCAGCATCGCCAACGTGAGCCGCAGCGACGGCGGCACCGCCTGGTCATTGGAGGGCTTTGTCGATCACCCCAACGCCTGGGGTGCCGGACGCGCACAGGCCGATTTCGCAAAAACTCAAATGGGCCAGGATGCCCGGCTGACGCTGAACCAGGCGTGGGCGACACCCGTCGGCATTCGGTTCAGCACGTCCACTTACGTCGAGCAGTTCAGCGGCGCGATACCGGACGGTGCGCAGCAGGACAGCACCCTACTTGGGTTAGGCGCGGTCGGCGGCGGCCAAATGACGGCCAAATTGGCGCTGGAGGGCAATGTCAATTGGGCCGGCGCCGTGCAGGGCCGGGCCGCACCGGGGGTGTCGGCCGATGTTTCGTTGACCTATCGCCTGTCTTACGCGTGGGAGATCCTGCTCACGTATTACGACAGTCGCACCGGGTCCTGGACTCCGCCCACGGTGGAATCGCCGCTGTCGCCGCCGCTGCCAACCACCATCCCGGCGCAGGACGAACGCGGAATATTTCTGACCTTTCGCTACAAACGGGCGGCGGGATCGCACTTCGCGCCGCTGGGCGGCGGCCCCGGCGCCGGCTCCGGTGAGATTGCGGGAGTCGTCTATCTCGACGCCAACAACAACGGGCAGCTCGATGCGGGTGAGAGCGGTGCCCCCAATATCACGGTGCTGCTGGATGGGCGATTCTCCGTGCAGACCGACGCCGCCGGCCGCTTCCACTTCCCGGTGGTGGTGACCGGCCATCACGTCATTACCGTGATTCCCGACAACCTGCCTCTGCCGTGGATTTTGAGCAACGCAGGCCGCGCGGAGGTCGAGGTCAAGACTCGCGACCGCACCGAGATCAGCATCGCCGCACAGCGCCCCCGCTAGAACCGGTCGGACTGATACTCGACGCGCCCGCCGACCACGGTCTGCAACACCTTGATGTCGGCGATCTGCTCCGCGGGGATATCGAGGAAATTACGATCCAGCACAATGACGTCCGCCAGTTTGCCCACTTCCAGCGAACCGGTATTAAGTTCCTGATGCAGCTCGTAAGAGGAGTTCACGGTGATCGCGCGCAGCACCTCGCGGCGCGACAGCCCCGGATCCTCGCTCAAGCGGCCCGCGTACTTGCGGCCCGCCGCGGGCGCGTTGGTGCGCGTCACGCCGACTTTGAGCGCGAACCATTCATCGAGCGGATCCACCGGCCAATCGCTGCCGTAGGCGATGCGCGCACCCGCGGCGGCAAGGAATCCCGCTGGCTCCATGTATTTGAAGCGCGCCGGTCCGAGGTATTCGCGCGCACCCTCCATGGTGTCGGGTGCCTGTTTCTCCCATTGAAATGACAGTACCGGTATGACGTCCAATTGCCGATAGCGCGGGAAATCCGCCGGGTCGACGATCTCGTCGTGAGCGATGGCGGCGCGGATGTCGCGGTCGGGAAATTGGCGCCTTAGCGCGGCGACGCCGTCCAGGCCTTCGCGCACCGCGCGGTCGCCGTCCGCATGCATATGCGGCTCGAATCCGGCACCCGCCGTTGCCACGAGCAGCGCACTCAAAATGGGCGCCGGGAAGTACACGTCCGGCCCGCGGCTTAGGGAGGGCGCCCAATGTGGATGGGCGGGAGCGCCCTGCAGGCTCAGATAGGGCTGAAGCATCGCGCCCGTGGACGCGGGCGCGGTGATCACCCCGTCGAGAAAGAGCTTCACGTTGCGCACCGTGAGGGTGGGCGCGGCCGCGATCTCGCCCTGGTCGTAGCGCTGCGCCAGCGACTTGACCATCGCGACCGCGGCGACGGGATCGCGCCCTTGAGGCGGGGTGATGAGCGCGGCGAAGTGCGCACGCGCCGTGAGCTTGCCCTGGCGCTGCACAGTGGCAAAGGCTTCGAGCGACGGAGCTTCGGCCGCCGCATCCAGAAACGTCGTGACTCCCTGCCTGCGAAGTGCATCGAGCGCGGCCAGCGCCGCTTTGACATTGTCGGCCGCGGTGGGCGGCGGAATGTGCTTGGCGACGGCCTCCTGCGCGGCATCCTCGAGAATTCCCGACGGATTGCCCGCGGTGTCCCGACCCACTTTGCCGCCCATGGGGTCAGGCGTCTTCGCAGTGACACCCGCCAGCAGCAAGGCGCGCGAGTTCACGAGCGCCGTATGGCCGAAGGAAGACTCGACAAAAATCGGCCGCTGGGTCTTGAGGGCATCGAGCGTCTGCCGGCTGGTATGAGTGCCCGCCGGCAGCATCCCCTCTTGGAACCAATTCACGACCTCGAGCCAGGCGTCCGGCTCGCCCGCCTGGCTTCGATCGAGGCAGAGCTGAATCCGCGCCTGCATCTTCTCGACGTTTAGCTGCTCGTAATTCAAGTTGCACTTGAGCAGCGTGCCGCCGCCCTGCAAGGGATGCATGTGGCCGTCGACCAGACCCGGCATGAGCATCCGTCCACGCAAATCAAACACGATGGTCTTGGAGCCGATGTAAGGGGCGAGACCGGCATCGCTCCCCACATACACGATTCGCCCGGCGCGAATCGCCAGCGCCTGCCGCACACTGTCCTGCGCGTCGACGGTGTAGACGAGTCCGTGCCGATACACCGTGTCGGCGGCCACCGTCCCGGCGCCTGCCGCGCCCGGCAGCACCATCGCCAACAGCATCGCCAAAGCCCGAATCGACGCCATCGCCGCGGGCGACCCAGATCTCTTAGACTGCATCGAGTGCCGCTCCCAGGTCCGCAATGAGGTCGCCGGCATCTTCGATGCCGACCGAAATGCGGATCAATGCATCGGTGATGCCGATTCGATCGCGCGTTTGCTTGGATACACCCGAGTGCGTCATGCTGGCCGGGTGCGACATCAGCGTCTCGGTGCCTCCCAGGCTCACCGCGAGCTTGATCACCTGCAAGGCGTCGAGCAGTCGAAACGCCTCGGGCTCGCCGCCCTTGACGGCAAAGCCGAATGTCGAGCCGGCGCTTTGGCACTGCCGCCGGAACACCGGGTATCGCGGATCGTCCTTGCCTAAGAAGCCCAGGTAATTGACGCTGGCGATCTTCGGGTGGCTGCGCAGGAAATTCGCCACCACGGCGGCATTCTCCGCCGCCTTGTGCATGCGCAGCGACAGCGTCTCAATCGAGCGCATGATCATCCAGGCGGTATTGGGATCGAGCTGCGTGCCGAGGGCGCCGCGCAATTTCTTGACCGGTCCCACCGCTTCGCGCGAACCGATGACGCCGCCCGCGACCAAATCCGAGTGGCCGCCGACGTACTTCGTCAGCGAATACATGACGAGGTCCGCACCGGCGTTGAGCGGACGCTGGAAAACGGGCCCGAGAAAAGTGTTGTCCACCACCACCGGCGGCCGCCCGCCCTTCTGGCGCGCGCCGATCTGCAATGAAGTTTCCCGCATCAGCTCCAGATCGACCAGGCTGTTGGTCGGATTGGCCGGCGTCTCCACCATGATCAAGCAAACACGACCGCCGGTTTCGGCGGCCAGCGTCGTCGCGCGCTGCGCCGCCTCGGCCACGGCGCTCGCATCGTGACCCAGAGTGAAACTGAGCGCCTTGACTCCGAACGCGGGCAGGGTCTTCTCGATCAGGGTTTCCGTGCCGCCGTACAAGGGCTGGCTCATCAGCACGACGTCGCCCGGCCGCACGTGCGTCCACAACACCGTGGAAATCGCGGACATGCCGCTGGAGAAGACCGCCGCCGTCTCGCCCTCCTCCCACAATGCCAGGCGATCCTCGAGCACTTCCAAGTTGGGATTGTTGAAGCGCGAGTACACGAGACCCGAGGATTGTCCGGCGCCCGGTTCGCGCCGGCCTGAGGTATAGTCGAAGAAATCCTTGCCGTCCTGTGCCGTCTTGAAGACGAACGTCGAGGTCAAGAAGATCGGTGGTTTCAACGAACCTTCCGACAGGCTCGGATCGTAGCCGTATCCCATCATCTGGGTTTCAGGCTTGAGCACGTGTTTGCCGATTTTGCGTTTATGATAGGAGTCGTAACCCACGCTTCCCCCAATGAGTCGATTTATTGACAGCAATATAACCCGCCGGCGCCAAGGCGTGGAATGATTCAACCCCTGACCGCACTCATCGCGGGCGCGGCGTTTGTCACGACGCTTGCCGGCGGCCTGCTGGCGCTCAAGCTGCGCGACAAGCTGCACTTGATACTGGGGTTCAGCGCCGGGGCGGTCATCGGCGTGGCGTTTTTCGACCTGCTCCCCGAAGCGATCGACTTCGGCCTGAAATTTCACGCCCCGGCGGCGATCTTATCGTGCAGTGCGCTCGGATTCCTGTCGTACCTGGTCCTGGATCGAATCTTGCTGTTTCACGGCGACGACGCGGCGCGCGGCCCTTTCGCCGCCGCCGTGCTGTGCATTCACAGCCTGCTCGACGGGGTCGCCATCGGATTCGCGTTTCAGACCTCGCATCAGGTCGGCATCGTGGTCGCGATCGCGGTGCTCACGCATGACTTCTCCGACGGCATCAACACGATGAACGTCGTGCTGAAGAATCAAGGTCGCACGTCGCAGGCGGTCCGCTGGCTCTTCGTGGACGCGCTGGCGCCGGTGGCGGGAATCGCCTCGACTTGTTTTTTTACTCTTCCCGGCAGGGCATTCGGCATCGCGCTCGCGCTGTTCGCCGGTTTCTTTCTCTACATCGGCGCCAGCGATCTGATTCCGGAGAGCTACCACGCCCATCCGAAGTTTCTCACCACCGTCATGACCCTGGCGGGGGCCGCCGTTCTCTACTTGGCGATCGCGTTAATCGGGCAGTGACGACGGGATGGCGTCCCGGCCGGTCGCCGCGCTGCCGGCGGAGGCCACCATGATGCTGACGATCGCCGCCCACTGGATCCAGCTCAAGGACTCCCCGAGAAACAAGAGACCCGCGACCGCGCCCAGTGCGGGATCCAGGCTCATGAGTACCCCGACGGTACGGGTCGGCAGCCGGGGCATCGCCAGCATTTCGAGGGAATAAGGGATCGCGCTCGACAGCAGCGCCACGCCGAGCGCGGCCGGCAATATCGCCGGCGAGAGCATCTGCATGCCGGCCTGCGCAGCGCCGATGGGCACGATCATGATGGCACCGATCGACATCCCCAGAGCCGTCGTCTGGCCGCCGTGCGCAGCGCCGGCCTTGCGCCCGAAAAGAATATACAGCGCCCAACAGGCGCCGGCGGCAAGCCCGCAGCAGACCCCCAAGAGATCCAACTGCGCGGAGCCGAGGCCCAGCGGCAGCAGGGCGAGCAATCCCAACCCGGCCATCAGAATCCACACGAAGTCGACGGCGCGCCGCGAGGCGGCCATGGCCAGCGCCAGAGGTCCGGTGAATTCCAGCGCAACCGCGATTCCGAGCGGGATGAACCGCAGCGACACATAGAAAAAGAAATTCATCCACCCGAGCGCCAATCCGTAAATGAGGATCACACGCATCTCGTCGCGGCGCAGCCGCAGGCGCCACGGGCGCCACACGGCCAGCAAGATGATCGCGGATAGGGCGAGGCGCAGCGCGGCCGTGCCGGACGCGCCCACGGCGGGGAACAATCCCTTGGCCATCGTGGCGCCGAGTTGAAAGCAGAGCATCGCGGCGATCAGAATCGCGACGGGTATGGCGACGTTATCGGTCTTGAGCCTCAAGCGTCGGAACGATCCGCGTGCGCCTTGTCGAGGAGTTGCAAATGCTTCATCACGCGATGGAGATTTCGGCGAATCTCATTGAGGTGCCCGATGTTGGCGATGGTCTTCATCGCCTCCTTCAGAGGCTGCAGCGGATAACCGCCGTACGCGCCGGCATCGGGAACATCGCAGGTAACCGAGGATCGCCCGGCCAGGACCACGTTGTCCCCCAGGGTGATGTGCGCGGTGACCACGGAATTGCCGCCGGTGACGAATTGACGGCCTATCTTGGTCGACCCCCCCATCATGAATCCGGCCGTGAAAAAACCGTTCTCGCCCAGGTCGCAGTTGTGGGCGATGTGGCAGATATTGTCGAGCTTGGTGCCGGAACGTATGTAGGTCGAGGTCAGGGTTGCGCGATCGATTGCGCAATTGCTGCCGATTTCCACCCCATCGCCGATTTCCACGTTGCCGAGATGCGAGATTTTGCGCGGTTTGCCGTCGGCACCCACGGCGTAGCCGAAGCCGTCGCTGCCGATGCTGGTATGCGGATGAACCTCGCAGTCGTCTCCGATGTGGCAGCCCGCTCCCACGAAGACCTGCGCGTGCAGCACGGTCCGCTCGCCGATGCGCGCGTCGTTCTCCACCACGGCGTGAGCTCCGATCATGCCGCCTTTGCCGATAACGGCGCGCGCTCCGATCACGCAATAGGGTCCTAGAAAACACCCATCGCCGATCACCGCGTCGGCATGCACCACGGCGGTCGCATGGCGTTCGCCCCATTGCATGAATCGAAAGCACTTGCGGTCGAAGTATTTCAACAGGATGGCCATGCCCATGGGTATGCTTTGCACCGAAAAGCAGCAGCTCTCCGCGTCCGTGGAGGCATCGAGGCAGGCGATCATTTTCGCCGGAACGATCAGAATCGCGGGCTTGTGCAGGCGCGCTTCGGCCAGTTGCAACGCATCGCTCGCGTAGACCAAGCTTCCCGGGGCGGCCGCTTCGGGAACGTGGCAATGACTTGCGGATAGCTCCAAGCTGCCGTGCAAATAAGTAAAGACGTCCGAATGCCGACTCTCGATGGTCTGAGCGGTGAGCATGCCTATCCCTCACAGATCCCGCAGTAAATGCACGACGGAGTATGATCGTAAATTGCGCCGGGCGCGAACAATCATGTATGACCCAATCGACAATTTCCTCGCTCAGCGCCCCTTGATGATTCTGGATGGCGCCCTGGCGACCGAACTGGAATGCCGCGGCGCGGACCTCAAGGATCCCCTTTGGTCGGCAAAGTGCCTGATCGAGCGGCCCGAGTTGATTCGTGCGGTGCATCTCGACTACTTTCGCGCCGGAGCCGACCTCGCCACCACGGCAACCTACCAGGCCACCTTCGAGGGCTTCGCGCGCCGCGGCATGGATGCGCCTGCGGCGGCAAGATTGATGCGCGAAGCGGTATCGCTGGCGCTCTCCGCGCGCGATGAATTTTGGGCCGTCGAGGCCAATCGGACCGATCGCCTGCGGCCTCTGGTCGCCGCATCCATCGGTCCGTATGGCGCAATGCTGGCGGACGGTTCGGAGTACCGCGGCCGCTATGCGCTGGATGACGGCGCCCTGGCCGATTTCCACCGCCCGCGCCTGGGCGCGCTGGCGAACGCAGGCGCCGATCTACTGGCCTGCGAAACTATCCCATCCTCGCGCGAAGCGCGGGTGTTGGCGACGCTGCTCGGTGAATTCCCGCACGCCTGCGCGTGGATCAGTTTTTCCTGCAAGGACGGCGAGCACAACAACGAAGGCGAGAACATCGGCGCGTGCGTCGCCGAACTGCGCCGCTTCCCGCAGGTGGTCGCGGTGGGAGTGAACTGTACTGCGCCGCAATACATCACTCCGCTGCTGCGCCAGATGCGCGCAAGGACGGACCGGCCGCTGCTGGTCTACCCCAATTCGGGCGAACTCTACGACGCCTCTTCCAAGCAGTGGAGCGCGGGTGGCGGCGCCCCGCGGTCCTTGGGATATGCGGCGCGGGAATGGCAGCGGGAAGGAGCGCGTCTCATCGGCGGCTGCTGCCGCACCTCACCTTCGGACACTCGTGGCATGAAACAATGCACCCAATCCGCGCAACTTGCATAGCGGCCGGTCTCGCGGCAGTCGCGGGTCTGGCGCATGCCGCCGGCAGCACATCCTGCGCCAAGGATGCGGGCATCCCGATCGAGGTGCCGGGAGGCATGGTATGCACGTCGATCGATGATGCGGCGCCTGCGCTTCAGCGGCCCTTGCTACGGGACTGGATCGAGCGTTCCGCGCGAATCGTCGCGCAATACTACGGACGTTTTCCGGCGCCTTTCGTCAAGCTCGATATTCGCAGTGCATCGGGCGGCGGCGTTCGGGGCGGCCGCACCTCGCACGATTCCGGGCTCGTCATCCAAGTAACGGTGGGACGCGATGCCACCCGGGAAGAGCTGGCCGCCGACTGGGTGCTCGTGCACGAAATGGTGCATCTCGCGTTGCCCGAGGTGGGGCGGCGGCACAATTGGCTGGCGGAAGGGATCGCGACATATGTCGAGGGAATTGCGCGCGCTCGATTCGGCAATCGCGACGTTGCCGATGTCTGGGCGGAATACCGGCATTCCATGCCGCTCGGCCTGCCGCACGCCGGAGAGGGCGGCATGGATCAGACGCCGGCCTGGGGGCGCACCTACTGGGGTGGCGCGTTATATTGCCTGCAGGCCGACGTCGCCATGCGCGAGCAAACCGGCAACCGGGCCGGTCTGCAGACGGCGCTGCAGGCCATTTTGAAGCAAACGGGTGGGTTTGGCACCGAGCGCGACATCAGCGAGGTGCTGCGGATCGGCGATCAGGCCACGGGCACGCACGTGCTCGAGAATCTGTACGATGAGATCAGGACCACCGCGGTCTCACCCGATCTTGATCGTCTGTGGTCCCGGCTCGGCGTTCCGCAGGATCCGAAATCCGACGCCTTCGACGACCGCGCGCCGCTCGCGGCCGTTCGCATCGCCATCACCGCCCGGCAACCCGGGCCTTAGCAGCCTAGTGCTCGGAAAAATGCGGCTCGCGTTTCTCGAAGAAGGCGCGCACGCCTTCCACGCAGTCGTGCGTTTCCAGCGTCATTTCCTGCGCGCTGCGCTCGGCGCGCAATTGCTCCTGCAGCGAGTGGTCGAAGGTCGAGGCGTGCAGGCTGCGTATCTGGCCGAGCACCGCGCAGGGACCTGTCGCGAGTCGATGCGCCACGGTTTGCGCCCGCATCACCACTTCGGCGGCCGGTACCACGGCATAGGCGAGCCCCCAATCGAGCGCGGTCTTGGCGTCGATTCGTTCGGCCAGCATCAATGACGACAGCGACCGGCCCGCGCCGATCCGCCGCGCCAGGTGAAAAGTGATTCCCGCATCCGGCACCAAGCCTAGGCGCGCGAACGAGGGCAGGAAGTACGCATTGTCGCCCGCGATGATGATGTCGCTGGCGAGCGCCAGGCTCATGCCCGCTCCCACCGCCGCGCCGTTGACCGCGGCGACGATGGGAAAACGAAATCCGCTCAGGCGCAGAATCAAGGGATCCATGAAGCGGCGCATCTCGAAATGCGCCCGCTGCCTCGCCTCCTGGGTTTTCAGGTCAACCGAATGCAGATCCAGGCCGCTGCAGAAGACATCGTTGCTGCCGGTGATGACGACGGCCCGGGCGCCGCCTTCGCCTTTTTGAATTTGATCGAGCGCCAGATGCATGGCGCGGATGATGGTGATGTCGATCGCGTTGCTCACCGCCGATCGTCGTATCGCGAGAGTCGCGACCCCGTCCGATATGGTGCATGAAAGAGTATCCATCGCTAAACCCTCCCCCACATTTCCCACTGCAAGCGAGTTCCGGCCCGCGCCCCCGGCGGATTCTGTTAACCCGCGTTTCGATCGAAAGCGCCTGTTGCGATCATGCCCCCTGGCAACGGTCGCCGCAAGGAGAGCTTCGGTGCGCCGGCGGACGCCGCGCCGTTGCGCGCCGCCGCGCAAAGCCGCAAACTTCCGCGGCGCATGAGCGCCCAAACCGGAGCCAAGTATGTCGATACATGATGGGCGCGTATGCGCCGGGCGCCGCCGCGCGGTGCTGCTGACCGCGAGCGCAGCGATTTTGATGACCTGGATCGCGCCTGCAATGGCGGGCGACCCCGGTCAGAGCGAGATACCGTCGGTCTTCGTCGCACGTGAGGGAACCTTCGACTACGTCAAGCGCGAAGTCATGATTCCGATGCGCGACGGCGTCAAGCTGAAAACCGTCATTCTGATTCCGCGCGGCGCGCACCGTGCGCCGATCCTGTTGTCCCGGACCCCCTATGGTGCGACGGAGCGCATCTCGAAGAACAGCAGCGCGCACCTGGCGGAGGTGATCTCCAACACCGACGTCGCGGATGATGCCGTCGAGAGCGGCGACTACATTCGCGTCATGCAGGATGTGCGCGGCAAACATGGGTCGGAGGGCGACTACGTCATGACCCGGCCGCTGCGCGGGCCGCTCAATCCCACCGCCGTGGACCACTCCACGGATACCTACGACACCATCGATTGGCTGGTCAAGAACATTCCAGAGTCCAATGGCAAGGTGGGCATTCTCGGCATTTCCTACGACGGCTTCACCTCGCTCATGGCCTTGGTGAACCCGCATCCGGCGCTGCGTGCCGCGGTCCCCATCAACGCGATGGTGGATGGCTGGCGGGGCGACGATTGGTTCCACAACGGCGCCTTCCGTCTCGACAGCCTGACCTATTTTCATGGCCAGGAATCCAGCCGGGGCAGCGACATCCCCTGGTGGACCGATCATTACGACGACTACGACACCTGGTTGAGCGTCGGCTCGGCCAACGACATGGTGCGGCTGCATGGTCTGGAGCAAGTGGGCTTCACCAACAAGGTCCTGAGCCATCCCGCCTACGACGCCTTCTGGCGGGAGCAGGCCCTGGACAAGATTCTCGCCAAGCAGGGAGTCACGGTGCCCGTCATGCTGGTGCACAGCCTGTGGGACCAAGAGGACATCTACGGCAACATCGCCCTGTACAAGGCGCTCAAGGCGCGCCAGGCCGACAATCCCAATCTCTACCTGGTCATCGGACCCTGGTTCCATCACCAGGAGCGGCTCGACGGCAGCGCCATCGGTCAGATTCGCTTCGGCAGCGATACCGCGCGCTATTTCAGGCTGCATGTACTGCGGCCGTTCCTGGACCACTACCTCAAGGACGATCCGAAGCCCTTGGAACTGACCCCGGTGACCGCCTACGAGACCGGCACCAACCGTTGGCTCGCGCTGCCCACCTGGCCGAGCGGATGCCCGGCCGGATG
>JBARBX010000491.1:0-6116 GCA_049793535.1 Steroidobacteraceae bacterium
CCCTACACGCGCGAAATGATGGCATTCTTGTTCATCCACCCCAATCCTCGTCATGTTGTAGTCGCGGGGTTAGGTGGAGGCTCGTTGGTGAAGTATTGCCATCGATATTTGCCAAAGACTCGCATTACGGCGATCGAAATCAATCCCTGGGTGATCTCGCTGGGGGATGAATTCTGCATCCCGGCGGATGATGAGCGACTGACCACCGTGTGCGCCGACGCGCGCGACTATTTTGCGAGATCTAGCGCACCCGCCGACGTCGTCTTGATCGACCTATACGATCGCCGGGGCGCCGTGCCGTTCGTGTGCGATCGAGCGTTCCTGACGAGTGTCGGATCGCACTTGATTCCAGGGGGCTGCGTCGTCTTCAACGTCGTGGGGGCGGATGCGTGGTGCAAACAGTGCATAGCGGCGGTACGAGCATTCTTTGGCAATCCCGTGGTTGTAGCTCAAGTGGAGGCCGACGGTAACGTGGTTTTGCTGGCATTCAAGGGATGCGTTCCTTCGAACCCTATGCACGCGATCAAGTCGCGCACAGATGAGGTTAAGAGGCGGTTCCAGCTTGAGTTTCCGGCCTTCCTGCGTGCGCTTCGCTGATGGAGAACGTCGACTGCTCTTGTGTGAACGGCGAGCGGAAATGGCAAGGCGGAGTCTGACTGCATGCGCCTTCCGGTCATGCTGCTCGATTCGGATACCGGCGCGTCGGTGCAGCTTGCTGCGCAACTGCATCATGCCGGATTTGCGATCGAAGTCGTGACGACGCCGGCGGGTGCGCTCGATGTTCTCGAATACCGTGTATGTGCAGCCGTGATCGTGATCGGCGACCGCGTGGACGACGAGGACTTTCAGGAGTCTCTGACAGATCTGAGGCACGCTGCGCCGAAAGCTTGGATGCTGGTCGTTACGGACGATCCGCCGCAACGCGCTGTTGAGATCGTGCGCCGGTGCGGTGCCGACGAATTGATCGTCACACCATTTTCCGTGGCGACGCTGATTGAGTATCTCGCAGTGCACATACGGCTGCCGCGTCCGCTCTCATAAATCGCCTGGCGCAGCGCCCACAAACCATCGACTCCTGGTATTCAGGGTATGATAATTAGATTCACATCCTATGATACTATTGGGCAATGGAATCAAAAACCGCTCGCTTCACGCTGTTGATTGACCCTAACAAGAAAAAGGCGTTTGAAACGTTGTGTGCGCAACAAGACCTCACGCCTTCGCAGGTCGTACGGCAGCTGATTCGTGAATATCTTGCCAAACATGGCGTCACCTATGCAACCAAGCGCAAGAAACACGAGTCGAGTAAGGCGTAGGGGCTAAACCAGTGGCCGGGCGCGCAACCGAAAGGCCGCGAGACGCCGGGTCAGCTCGTGGAGCGACACCGGTGCGGTCATGCAGGCGTCCCCGCCGTGGCGATAAATAAGATCGCGGGTCTTTGCATCGCATTGGGGACTGATGACAATGATCCAGCTTCGCGCGGCTCTGCCCCGTAACGTATAGAGCCAACCAAGACAGGCAGGCCGGGTCGTCGGCGTCGCCTTTGCATATCAGCTCCCCGAAGCGGATGCCCCCTTGGAGATGGCCGTCAAGATTCCGCTCAAGATCTGCCGCGGGTTCGGCGGGCACCCGGGCACTGCCACATCCACGGGAATGACGTTGGCGACGCGACCGCAGCTGGCGTAGCTCTCGCCGAATATTCCGCCGGTGCATCCGCAATCGCCGATTGCCAGGACGAGTTTGGGGTCCGGGGTGGCGTTGTAGGTGCGCCGCAGCGCCACCACCATATTTTTCGCGACGGGGCCCGTAACCAACAGCAAGTCAGCATGGCGAGGACTCGCCACGAAACGGATACCCTGGCCTTCGATATTGTAGAGCGGATTATTGAGCGCATGGATCTCGAGCTCGCAGCCGTTGCAGGAGCCGGCGTCTATGGCTCTAATGCAAAGGGCACGCCCCAAAACTTGCAGAATGCGCGACTGCAGGGCGTCAACAATACGCAGTGCCTCGTCACTGGAGGGAGGCGGCTCCGTGATGATTCCGATGCGACCGATTTGCTGCAGCGTTTTTAGCATGGTTACAGGTCGTGCCCGCTGTACGTCAGGTTGAAGGATTTATTGATCAACGGAAAATCCGGCACGATATTGTCGATGACGGCATGCTCTATCACCGGCCAGTTTTGCCATGATGGATCGTGAGGATGACAGCGCCGGATCATTCCGTCGGGACCCGATTCGAGGGCAAGGAATATCGGGCCGCGCCAGCCCTCGATCAACCCGACACCGAGGGCGCCTTCGTCGCGAATGGACAGAGGGATCTGGTGCAAGCCGAGCGGTAACTGCGCCAGTATGCGCTTGATGAGGCGTATGGATTCAACCGCTTCGTCGAAGCGCACCGCGACCCGCGCCGCCACGTCACCCTCGCTGCGCCCGCTCTTCTTGGGTGCCAAGTCGCCATAAGGTTTCCACGGCAAATCGCAGCGAAGGTCAAAGGCTTGGCCGCTCGCACGCCCCGCAAGCCCGGTGAGACCCAACTTCGCGGCGAGGGCTGGCATGACGATACCGGCACCCACAAACCGGTCGCGCAAGCCCGCATGCTCGTCGTAGATCGCACGCAACGTGTCCACCTCGGCCAGAATCGAATCAGTGGATTCATACAGCGACTGCGCACCGCGCAATGATAGATTGACCGCGGTACCGCCCGGAACAACGAAGTCCATAAGATAACGCTGTCCTAGCGTCTGTTCAGTTGCGCGCAACAACTGTTCCTTGAGCCGGGAAAATTGGGCGAGCCCAAAGGCAAAGCCAGCATCGTTGCCGATCGCGCCGAGATCGCCGAGGTGATTAGCGAGGCGTTCCAATTCCAAAGCGAGCGCCCTCAACCAGATGGCGCGAGGGGGCACGCGAGCATCCACCATGCCTTCCAGAGCCTGGCAGTAGGCCCACGAAAAAGCGACGGCGGAATCTCCGGAAACACGCGCCGCCAATCGATGGCCGCCGAGCAGCGAAAACTCGGTGAAGCGCCGCTCGATGCCTTTGTGGACATACCCCAGATGCTCCTCGAGTCGAAGGACTTTTTCGCCGACCGCCGAAAACCGGAAATGACCGGGTTCGATAATCCCTGCATGGACCGGGCCCACCGGGATTTCATGCACCCCGTCGCCCTGCACGGTCACGAACGGGTAGTTATCAAGGATGGGTATCGCCGGCGATGAGGGCGCATGCGGATCCACCAACGGATGAAAGTTTTCCGGCCACGCTGAATGGCGAAGCCACGGCCGCGTATCCGCATCGGTATGCCGCACTCCGGAAAGATCCGCCACGGCGCGTTGCATGCGGTTGGCACTGGGGAACCACCGCTCAATGCCCGGATAGGGCGCCCCAGCGGGCAGGGCTAAGCTGAGCACGAGGACCCCCGCATCCGCGAGAAACGCAACGCTTACGACAGGGTCTCCCTCGTCGTCGATGCTCGCCCACAGCGCGAGTAGTCGGCCGCCGTCCGCGGCAATCTCTTGGACAGCTTGGTCCCATTCCTCGCGCGCGACCTTGAGACCGCGGGCCCCCGGGGCGCCCGCGATCGCGCCACCGTCATTCGATTCGGATCGCTGGGCCGTTTGGTCAAACCACCATTGCAGAGCCATCATTCCCCTCCGATCAACCGCGCCGCGGCGCGATACCAGTCGGCGAGGTAGGGTGGGATGAAAAAGCCCAACACCAGCACCAGACCCAGATGCGCAAAGACGGGTATGAGTGCCGGTGGGTGGGGCAGACGCTTGGCGGAGGTGTCCCCGAATACCATCGACTGCACACGGCCGAAGATGGCGGCGAAGGCTACACCGAGCGCCAGGAGCAGAATGGGGGTGGCCCAGGGCTGCTGTTTCATGGCGGTGGTCAGAATCAAAAATTCACTCGCGAATACACCGAACGGGGGGGTGCCTAAAATAGCCAGCGTGCCCATCATCAAGCCCCAGCCCACGGTGGGACTCAACGTGATGAGCCCGCGGATGTTGTCCATGATCTGCGAGCCGGCCTTTTGGGTCGCATGCCCCACGGCAAAGAAAATCGACGATTTCGTGAGTGAATGCACGGTCATGTGCAAAAGCGCCGCGAAGTTGGCCACCGGCCCGCCCATGCCGAACGCGAACGCAATGATGCCCATGTGTTCGATCGACGAATAGGCGAACAGGCGTTTCACATCGCGCTGTCGCCACAGAAAGAATGCAGCGAGCACCACCGAGAGTAAACCAAAACCCATCAACATGCGGCCCGGTAAGGTCGAATGAAGCGAGCCCTCGACGAGCACCTTGCAACGCACGACGGCGTACATTGCGACATTGAGCAGCAGTCCCGACAACACCGCCGAAATAGGCGTGGGCCCTTCGGCGTGCGCGTCCGGTAACCAATTATGCAGAGGCGCAAGACCCACCTTGGTTCCGTACCCCACGAGCAAGAACACGAATGCCAGTCCGAGAACCGCGGGCTCGAGTTGCCCCTTGACCGCATTTAGGTGCGTCCATAGCAGCGCGCTCACGCCCTCGGACCCCAAGACTTTCTCGGCCGCAAAATACAGGAGAATGGTGCCGAAGAGAGCTTGCGAGATGCCGACGCCGCAAAGAATAAAATATTTCCAACCGGCCTCGAGGCTGGCGGGAGTTCGATACAGCGTCACCAGCAACACCGTGGACAGGGTAGCGGCTTCCATGGCCACCCACATGAGCCCCATGTTGTTGGTGGTGAGAGCAATCAGCATGGTCGCGGTGAACAGCTGGTACATGCTGTGATACAAGCGTTGCTGGGCTACCGATACCCGCCCGTGCGCGGCCTCGATTCGCATGTAGGGGCGCGAGAATAAGGAGGTGGTGAATCCAACGAACGCAGTCAGCGTGACCAGAAATACATTAAAGGCGTCGATGAAGAATTGCTCACGCGCCACAAGCAGGTTGCCGTGTGCCACGATCCTCGACGTGAGCGCACAGGCCGCGAGGAAAGTGGTCAGCGAAAAGCCGACATTGACTTCCGGCGCCCAACGCCGCCCACCGTACACACCGAGGGTCACGGCACCGAGGAGCGGAGTTCCCAATAAAACGATGAACTCCACCTTATTGATCCTCCTTGAGAGATTCGAGATGCTTCAAGTCCAAGCTGTCGAATTGTTCGCGAATCTGGAAAAAGAACACACCGAGTACCAGCATCGCCACCAGAACGTCGAGAGCCACTCCCAATTCGACTATCATCGGCATGCCGTACGTGGCGCTCATTGCGCCGAAGAACAGCCCATTCTCCATCGACAGAAAACCAACAACTTGCGACATCGCCTTGCGGCGCGTGATCATGGTGAGG
The DNA here is from genome assembly GCA_049793535.1 of Steroidobacteraceae bacterium. Classification (GTDB taxonomy): domain Bacteria; phylum Pseudomonadota; class Gammaproteobacteria; order Steroidobacterales; family Steroidobacteraceae; genus Bog-1198. The sequence continues at coordinate 5,340 of JBARBX010000491.1, forward strand.
AAGGCGATGAGGATCACCGCCAATGCGATGCCGATGGAATTTCGTGTCGCAGTGCTCGCGAGCGCGGAAATCGGTTGCGCAAGGCCGAATGCAAAAATCACGACCAGGACACCCACCAGCATGGTTCCCGCGATATTGAGCAAAGGCTCCGTATCCCAGTACACGCCCAGCCGGCGAATCAGGCGATGCAGCAGCCAGGGCAGAAAGACCACCTTCAATCCCAGCGTCAGCGCCGCAGACAGGTACAGATGAGTGCTCCCGGTCCGCCAGGCGAGCAGCAGGGTGGCCATACACAACAAGGCTCCCTGCAGGGCGAGCAGATCGACCAGAGCGACGATACGCCGCTGCGACAGCATGGCAAAGGACAGCAGCAGCAATAGCGCCGCCAGGGTATTCAGGAGCTGTAGATCCCACGGCAACGCAGTCATGTTCATGCCCCCAGTAGCAACCGTACGAGCAGCCCAAGCACCGCAAACAGAAATGCCGTGGCCAGGAATTCCGGAGCGCGAAACACCCGCAGTTTGGCCGACAGAGTCTCAACGAGCGCCAACCCGGCACCCGCAACCAGCAGCTTCACGCCCAGCAACACAATCGACACCGTCAGGCGGAGCGGCGCGTGGCTGGTCGCGATGCCCCAGGGAATGAACACAGCGAGCCCAATGCAGGCATAGTTGAAGAGCTTCAATGCAGCGGCCCACTCCATGAGCGCCAGGTGGCGGGCCGAATATTCGAGCAGCAATGCCTCGTGAATCATGGTCAATTCAAGATGCGTCGCCG
>JBARBX010000492.1:0-2854 GCA_049793535.1 Steroidobacteraceae bacterium
GTATGTTACATACTGAACCATATGGTTCAGTATGTAACATACAGATCGGCGATGCAAGGGTAGGCCGAACGCGCGGCGTCCCCAGGCCCTGTCCCCGGGCCCTAAGCGTGCGTACCGGACCGGCTAGCGATCGAAGTCGACCGCGGTGGTGTTGCCGCCGCAGATCAGCACGCCCACACGTTCGTTTAGGTTGGGCACGTAGCGTGCGGAGATGAGCGCCGCCAAGGCCGCCGCGCCGCCGGGTTCGGCGACGATCCGCGCCGTCTTCCACAATTTTCGCTGCGCGTCCCGGATGGCGTCGTCCGACACCAGCACCGTGTGGTCGATGTATTGCCGGGCGATGCCGAACGCCAGTTCTCCGACCCGCCGCGGCGCCAGAGAGTCCGCGGCAATGCCTCCCGCCTCGGCGTCGACGGGCCTGCCCGCCTCGAGCGCGCGCGTGAGCGTCGGGGCTTTTTCCGGTTCTACTCCGACGATCTTGATGCGGCCCTCGTACCACGCCGCAATCCCGGCGATCAGGCCGCCGCCGCCCACGGCGACCAGCAGCGTCGAAAGATCGGACGCCTGGCCCTCCCACTCCAACCCGACCGTACCCTGGCCGAGCAGGGTTTCGATCTGGTCATAGGCGTGAATCGGCATGGCGCCCGACTGCGCAGCCCAGGATTCACTCGCCAAGAGCGCATCCGCGTAGCGCTCGCCCCCCACGACCAAGTCCGCGCCGTAGTCGGTGATCTGCTGAATCTTCGCTGGCGAAGCGACACTGGGCACGAATATCTTCGCAGGCACCTTGCGTTTCATGGCAGCGTACGCGACCGCCGCACCGTGGTTGCCACCCGAGGCCGCAACCACACCTGCCTCAGGCAGCTTCCTCGTCAACAGGTTGGTGAAGGCGCCGCGCACCTTGAACGAGCCGGCATGTTGAAGGGACTCGAGTTTCAATGCCAAGGTCGGGACGGAAACGCCGAAGTCGCCCGCATCGATTTCAATCACCGGCGTCCGTCGTATGTGCGGAGTTATCACCTCGTAGGTTGACCGAATTTGTTGGGCCGAGATCATCATCGGTACGATAGCCGCCGCTCTCTAGGTCCGCAACATCGCCGACTACTCTCCTAATCAGCCTCCGAAACGAAGACATTCCACGAGAGCGGGCGCAGCTTGGCCTGAAGTTGAAATCCTTTGACAGAACAATCCCGGTGTTGGCGCGGTTTAACGGTGTCCGGCGCCGATTTTGCGATTACCCAATCCGCGCCTGTGGCGTAGCCGGCGGTCTGGACCTGCGCACGCAGCACATTGCCGTGACCGACTGCGAAGCTTGTGAAAAAGGATGGAAGATGGTTTGTCTCCACGCCGGGCCGCCGGACTCGGTCATGATGGCGCCGATGACGTTGACGAGCTGTGCCAGGCAGGCTGCTTTGACGCGGTCGGCATTGTTCATCAGCGTAATGAGCACGCCGCCAACGATCAGTGCATCCTCGAAATTGTAGATTTCCTCGATGAGCGGCGGTGCTACGGAACGACCTAGTGGTTGTGGCGGGGGATGCCCTTGGTGCGCGCGATGCGCTGATATTTCACCGCCGGCTCGAGAACCGATCCGGTGTCCATCTGTCCGACGACGCTGCGCTGCATTTCCTGCCAGGGCGTCTGACTTGCCGGATAGGTGTACCCCCCGGCGGCCGCCAGATCCTGCCGGCGCTTCTGCATTTCGACCTCGGAGAGCAGGACATTCACCGCGCCCTTTCGCAAATCCACGCGGACCCGATCTCCTGTTTTGAGGACGGCCAGGCCGCCGCCGACCGCCGCTTCGGGCGAAGCATTCAGAATTGACGGCGAACCCGAAGTGCCGGATTGGCGGCCGTCGCCGATGCATGGCAACACGTGTATGCCTTGTTCAATGAGTTGAACCGGCGCGCGCATATTCACGACTTCGGCGCCACCCGGGTAACCGATGGCACCCGTGCCGCGCATGAAAAGCACGCAGCGCTCGTCGATATTCAGTGCGGGATCATCAATGTGCGAGTGGTAGTCTTCGGGGCCGTCGAACACGACTGCACGCCCTTCGAACGCCTCGGGATCCTTCGGATTGGACAAATAGCGGTCGCGGAATTCCTTCGAGATCACGCTGGTCTTCATGATGGCGGAGTCGAAGAGATTGCCGCGCAGCACCAGGAACCCGGCCTTATGGCACAGCGGACGTTCGAAGGGGCGGATTACGGCCTCGTCAAGAATGACGGCGGAAGCGCAGTTCTCGCCGATCGATCGGCCGTTGGCGGTCAAGGCTTTGTCGAAAAGAAGCCCCTGCTTCAGCAACTGAGCCGCGACCGCTGGGACGCCGCCCGCTCGATAGAAGTCTTCTCCCAGATACTCGCCCGCCGGCTGCAGGTTCACGAGCAGCGGAACATCGTAGCCATAGGTTTGCCAATCATCGATGGAAAGCGCGACGCCGATATGGCGTGCCAGGGCGATGAGATGCAGCGGCGAATTCGTCGACCCGCCTAGAGCGGAATTCACTCGAATCGCATTGATGAAGGCCTCGCGAGTGAGTATGTCGGAGGGCTTGCGGTCGGCAAGGATCATCTCGACGATTTGTCGGCCTGTTTCGTAGGCGCACTCCTGTCTGTCGCGCAGCGGCGCAGGGATGGCAGCCGAACCCGGCAGCGACATGCCCAATACCTCGGACAGGCTGTTCATGGTTGTCGCCGTGCCCATGGTATTGCAATAGCCCGTCGACGGTGCCGCTGAGGCGACCAGCTTGATGAAGGCGGCACGATCGATTTCACCGGCGGCGAAACGCTCGCGCGCTCTCCACACGACGGTTCCCGAGCCAATGCGCTTGCCGTCCGCCCAGGCGCTCAAC
>JBARBX010000493.1:0-5013 GCA_049793535.1 Steroidobacteraceae bacterium
TCCGAGCGAGCTGTGCGGCGTCCGCGCCGCCGCACAGCTCGAGGAATGCCCTCGCGTGCGGGGGGTCGGCAAAATCGGTAAAGGCTTTGAACGCTTGATCCTGTGCCGCCTGCAGTTGCTGCAAGCGGGTTTGATCCGTGGCTTCGATCCGGTGGCGCGACAGCGCCGCGCCGCCCGTGGCCCGTTCCTGTCCGGCGTATTCCTTGCCCTGCGCGAAGTATACGAGTGCGATGAGCGCTCGCGACACTGCTGGATCCGCGGCGATGTCCGCGGCCTCGAAACCGACCGCCAGCAGCAGGCGGATCACCTGGGTGAAGGTTTGCACGGCGTCTTGCGGCGCCAAGGCCAATGCCGATACTTGCCTGCGTAGCAGGGGCAGGGAGTCGAGCGCGCGAAGCGCGAATGCGACGCGTGTGTAGAGGCGCGCGCTGCAATTCATCGGCGCAAGTTTCTCATCCAGACGATCGAAGTGACTGCGCATCCGCTCCTCCAGGCCGCGGCTGTCCGCCGCTCGCGCGCAGAGGCGGTCGGCGAACACGGTGCCGTTGGAACCCAGGTATATGGATGAGGCTCCGCGCTCTTTTTGCAACGCATGGATGAGCTCGCTGAGGATCTTGACCAAGTCGCCCAAAATGGACAACTGCGCGAGATCGCGAGCGCGGCAGGATTGTGCGGACCGTAGAAAACGCAGCGCCGGCGTGTCGGTCCCACTCGCGTCAATCGGAATCTTGCGTCGGCGCATCGGCCGAATGTGCCATCAATTCGAGAGCCACATCAAGCGATCGCGCATGACTTCCACCGTTATTTTCGCGCATGGAGTTCGCCGCACTAAGTACGTGCGCGAGCGGCTGCTGCGCGCCCCCTTTTGATCCGCTTGGAGCGTCGATACTCGGGGTTTCCCGCGCCTGCCTGCGCTAACACGCTGATCCACATGGCGGCGACATGCTATGCGCGCTCTGGCATGCAAGTTGCAAACCTCCGAGGTGCAATCAGCCGCAGGCCGTTTGCACGGGGTGGGTTCGGTAGCGAATCCACAGAGGCAATGCCGCCAACCCGTACGCAGCAAGTGCGTACCGTTGGCGGTTTTTTTTTGGCGCAAACATCGTGGGTGATCAGTGAAGAATGTAGTCGCATCGTTACGCAGCGGCAATTGGCGGGCGCTGCTCGCGTGCTTTTTGTACTTCGACACCGGGTTCACGGCGTGGGTGATGTTCGGACCATTGGCGCCCTACGTTTCCAAGCAGCTCTCGCTGTCTCCCGCTCAGGCGGGATTCCTGGTCGCCGTGCCCGTGTTGAGCGCCTCGATAGTGCGCGTTACCTTCGGCAATTTATTTCAATCCGTCGACGGCAGGCGGCTCGCGCTGCTCGGCATCGGCATCTCGGCGATCCCCTCGCTGTTCCTGTTGTTTCCGGTCATACCGACGTACACATTGCTGCTCATGCTCGGCGTCCTGCTCGGCGTGGGTGGTGCGAGCTTTGCGATCGCGTTGCCCATGGCGGGGAGCAGCTATCCTCCGCGGGTACAAGGATTGGTGCTGGGCCTCGCGGCCGCGGGCAACATCTGCGCAGTGGTGGACGGCTTTCTGTTTCCGACCCTCGCGCAGGTGTATGGCTGGCAGAGGTCGACGGCGGCGGTGTTGCCCCTGCTCGCGCTGACGGCCGCGGGGGTCCTGCTCTGGGCGGAGGATCGCAGCGCGAAGAGCGGCAGTGCGGCGCGCGCCTTGGGCGGCTTCGTCGTGTCGCTGCTGAGCGTGATGGCGTTGGTGTTGATGGTGAACGAGGGATTCCTGGGACACGGAAAGGCGGGGCAGTTGCTGCTTCCGGTGTTGGGGGCCGCGGTCGCGCTCGCGCTGCTGCCGCGCAAGTACCGCATCGTGCTCCGCGAACGCGATACCTGGGTCGTCATGCTCGTGTACAGCATCACTTTCGGCGGGTTCGTCGGCATGTCCTCCTACGTCAGCCTGCTGCTGACGACTCAGTACGAACTACCGAAGGTGGACGCGGGAATGATCATGGCGGCACTGTCCTTCACCGGCGCGATGGTGCGGCCGATTGGAGGACTGCTCGCCGACCGCCTGTCGGGGGTCAAGGTCTTGCTGGTTTTGCTGCTGGCCATCGCGCTGTGCAATATCGGATTCGCCGCGTTGATGCCGCCGTTGAGGGGAGCGCTGCTGCTGCTGGCCGCCCTGTACCTGTGTTTCGGCCTCGGAAACGGCGCGACGTTTCAGTTGGTGCCGCATCGTTGGCAGGGCAGAACGGGACTGATGACCGGCATCATCGGTGCGGCAGGCGGCATCGGTGGATTCTATCTGCCGGTGGTGATGGGAATGGCCAAGGAGAGCACGGGCAGCTACCAGGTGGGATTCACCACGTTCGGCATCTTGGCGGCCGTGGCCTTCGCGCTGGTTGTGATTCTGCATCGGCAATGGCTCGCATGGTCCGCGCCCGCAACGCTGGATCTGCCGCAGGGCCTCGCGCTGGCCCCACCGAGTAGCGGGACATAGCGACAATGAAGCTGATCGTCGTCGGCAATGGAATGGTCGGGCAGAGGCTGCTGGAGCGGCTTCAGTCGGGCGCGCCGCGGTGGCAAATCACCGTGCTGTGCGAGGAATCGCGGCCGGCCTACGATCGTGTGCACCTGACTTCATATTTCTCCGGCAAGAGCGCACAAGATCTGTCCCTGCCCGAGGCCGGTTTTTTCGCCCGAACGGGGATCCGTCTCAAGTTGTCCGAACGGGCGGTCGCGATCGACCGCGAGCAGCACGTGGTGGAAACATCGAGCGGCGAGCGCCTGCAATACGATCGCCTGGTACTGGCGACCGGCTCCTATCCCTTCGTCCCTCCGATACCGGGCAGCGACCGGCCCGGCTGCTTCGTCTATCGCACGCTCGATGATCTCGACGCCATCCGCGGCGCGAGCGCCCATGCGAGAATCGGCACCGTCATCGGCGGCGGCCTGCTCGGCCTCGAAGCGGCGAAGGCGCTCAAGGATCTCGGCCTCGAGACCCATGTCGTCGAATTCGCGCCGCGTCTCATGGCCGTGCAGATCGACGATGCCGGCGGCAGCATGCTGCGTGGGCGCATTGCGGACCTGGGTGTCGGCGTTCACACGGCGAAACAGACCACCGCGATCGAAGACGGCGGCGAGCGCATGCATTGCCTGCGATTCGCCGACGGCAGCGGACTCGAGAGCGACCTGATCGTGTTTTCCGCCGGCATCAGGCCGCGTGACGAACTCGCCCGCCGCGCGGGCTTGCGGGTGGGGGATCGCGGCGGCATCGTCATTGACGATACCTGCCGCACCTCCGATCCGGATATCTTCGCCATCGGCGAGTGCGCATTGTGGAGCGGCAAGGTGTACGGCCTGGTGGCGCCCGGCTACCAGATGGCGGGCGTCGTGGCCTCGCAACTGCAAGGCGACTCGGAAGCGCGCTTCACCGGGGCCGACATGAGCACCAAGCTCAAGCTCATGGGAGTGGACGTTGCCTCCATCGGTGACGCTCATGCCACCGGCAGCGGCGCCAGGACCTGCGTATTCATCGACGAGCGCCGCCAGATCTACAAGAAGCTCGTGGTCGACGAGACGGGAACCCGAATGCTGGGCGGCATACTGGTCGGCGGTGCCGAAGAGTACGCCACCTGGCTGCAAATGGTGCAGAACGGCCTGCCGCTGCCGCCGAATCTGGAAGAGCTGCTGTTCCCGGCGGCCGATCCAACGGGCGGCTCGCAGCCGCTTCGGTCCGGCGGCCTGCCCGATAGCGCGCAAATTTGCTCCTGCAACAGCGTCAGCAAAGGAGATCTGTGCAGCGCCATCGCGGGCGGCGCGAGGACTCTGGGAGCGCTCAAGCAATGTACCAAGGCGGCAAGTTCCTGCGGCGGGTGCGCGCCGCTCGTGACTCAAGTCCTGAAGAGTGAGCTGGCGCGCCTTGGAATGGCCGTCAGCAATCATATTTGCGAACACTTTTCATTTTCGCGAAAAGAACTCTTCCATCTGGTGCGTGTGGGGGGGCTGCGTACCTTCGAAGAGATGCTGGCCAAGCATGGACGCGGACTCGGCTGCGATGTCTGCAAGCCCGCGGTCGCGTCGATTCTCGCGTCCTGTTGGAACGACTTTGTGCTGGAGCGCGACAAGGCCCCCTTGCAGGACTCGAACGACCATTTCCTCGCGAATATCCAGAAGGACGGCACCTACTCGGTCATTCCGCGCGTGGCCGCCGGCGAAATCACGCCGCAGCAACTGATCACCATCGGGCAAATCGCGCAAAAGTACCGGCTGTACACCAAGATCACCGGCGGCCAACGCATCGACATGTTGGGAGCGCAGGTTCATCAGCTACCCTTGATCTGGCGCGAATTGGTCGACGCCGGATTCGAGTCGGGCCATGCCTACGGGAAGTCCGTGCGCACCGTCAAAAGCTGCGTGGGATCCACCTGGTGCCGCTACGGCGTCCAGGACAGCGTCGGCTTTGCGCTCGAGATCGAGAATCGCTACAAGGGCCTGCGCTCGCCTCACAAACTCAAGTTTGCCGTGTCCGGGTGCACGCGGGAATGCGCGGAGGCACAAAGCAAAGACGTAGGCATCATCGCGACCGAAAAGGGTTGGAATCTTTACGTATGCGGCAACGGTGGCATGAAGCCGCGCCACGCCGAGCTTTTGGCATCCGACCTGGACAAGCCGACCCTGATCCGCTACATCGACCGATTCCTGATGTTCTATATCCGTACCGCGGACCGCCTGCAACGCACCTCGGTCTGGCGCGACAATCTCGACGGCGGCTTGGAATACCTCAGACAAGTTGTCTGCGAAGACCGGCTCGGCATCGCCGCGGAACTCGAGGCGGATATGCAGCGGGTGGTCGACACCTACGAGTGCGAATGGAAAAAGGCCATCGGCGACCCGCAGGCACTGCGACGTTTTCGCCATTTCATCAACAGCGATCGCCCGGACAGCAACATCGTCTTCGTCGATGAGCGGGGACAGCCGCGGCCGGCGCGGGCGGCGGAGCGCGCGCG
>JBARBX010000494.1:0-1582 GCA_049793535.1 Steroidobacteraceae bacterium
CAGCGGCCCTGCGGCCGCCTTCGAGGCGCCCCGTGAGCCTGCCCCGCCCGCGCGCGCGCCTGAGGCACCGCCGCAGGCATCGGGTACGAGCACCGACAACAAGTACGTGGTGTGGTCATCCGCTCCGAGCGAGGTTCCGCGTATCGGTCCGGACGACCGCTAGTTTCTCAAAGGACTAGGGTGGTGTGCGCGCAACCGAGGAGCGTAGCGCACGCAGACGCCAGTCCAGGGCAAGACTGAAGCACAGCAGCGCCGTGGCCAGGCCGCGAAGGGCGGCCACGGCGATACCGGTTGCCAGAGCCTTGTATGAATGCCCGGGAGGCTCTCCGACGCGCGCCCATATCGACCAGGCGACACTCAGGCCGATGGCGGTAACCCCATAGGCCAGCACCCATAAATGGCGCTCCGTCGGCCGCAGGGGCCGGCCGGCCACGGCGGACTCCCGACCCCGCCGCAGGCCATACCACACCAACCCCAGTACCGCCGCCAGCCCAAACAGCGAGCTGCCGTCCTGCAGCAACCTGACTCCCCCCATGTGATGATTGCCGATCTCGACGATGGGCTCTTCGAGCCAGGGGATCATGCGCACGCCGCGGGCGTTCTCGTGGGTGAACGCATCCCATACGAGGTGCGTCAGCGCTCCCCCCAACACACCGCATGCAACCAACACCCACTGCCTGACGCTGGTGATGGCCGCGGGTGATGAATGGGGGTGCCAGCGCGCATAGGCGCCTTCCGGCAGGACTTCCAGCACCGGCGTTTTGATCAGGTATTGAAAGATCCAGTAGCACGCCAGACCCACCGGCAGGCAGAAAGTGAACAACGCGATGGCGCTGTGCGTTTCGAAGCGGCGCATATGCCAGGGAAGGAACAGTCCGAAATCCGGGACCATGGAGCCGATCACGGCCGCCGATAGCAGTCGCCATCGTGAAAGCAAGCGAGAAAAAGGCAGAACTACCGCGGCGTGGGAAATCGTGTACGGCATCGACAGGCCTCGCTTGTCATCTCATCGTCATATTACAGATCTATAAATCGACGGCTACGTCCTACTCATTACCCAGGGATCTCAGCATGTCCAATATCGACGTGATCAATCAAGCGCCCCCGGGCATCCAGCCGGCACCCTCCCCGTCAAAGTTGATCGGGCAGAAGGCCAATCCGTGGTTTAACGTGCTCGCTGCCGTCGTGATCGTCGCCGGCATCATCTACACCGGCATACACCTGGCGGACGACCTGTCGGTGGTGCGCGATACCCGAGCCTATCCGTACATATTGCTCGGCATCGCGCTGATCATCGCGCTGGGCTTCGAGTTCGTGAACGGCTTCCACGACACCGCGAACGCGGTCGCCACCGTAATCTACACCAATTCCATGTCGCCGAATCTGGCGGTGGTCTGGTCCGGGTTCTTCAATTTCGCCGGCGTGCTGGTGTCAACCGGGGCAGTGGCGTTCAGCATCGTGTCGCTGCTGCCGGTGGAGTTGATTCTGCAGGTGGGGAGCGGCGCCGGTTTCGCCATGGTGTTCGCGCTGCTGATCGCCGCCATCCTTTGGAACTTGGGCCCGTGGTACTTCGGTCTGCCGT
>JBARBX010000495.1:0-1954 GCA_049793535.1 Steroidobacteraceae bacterium
CTGCTGTGCCGCCTGCTCTACCCTTTTTTCAACTCGCCGCTCGACCACCTGTTTTCGGATCCGCTGCGGCACTGGGAGAACGGCGCGAATTTTCTTCACCCCACCATCATGGGAAGCGCCGACCCGCTCATGTATCAGTTCTGGATATTCGTCTTGCGTAGCCTGACCCGGGAGTCCGCCCCCGCGGTGCTGCTCGGCTGCGGCCTGCTGTGCGCGGCCATGCCCTACGGATGGTACCGGGCGCTGCGCGAGGTTACCTCCCGACGCCGCGCCTTGTTCGGCGCCATCCTCATCGGCATGGTTCCGGAATCGATCAGCCTGTATGCGTACTTCATGAACGAGACGCTGCTGCTCACGCTCCTGGGATTCTGCTTCTGGCTGACGCTGCGCTCGAGGCGCAAGGCCACCGCCGCCGCCTTCATCCTCGCCGTGGTCGCTTGGACCTGCGCGGCCCTGACGCGAACGGTCGCCGTGCCCATGGCGTTGGGTTGTGTCGCGTGGCTGTGGAGCAGCCAGCCGCAGCGGCTCATCAAGCTGATCGGCGCCATCGCGGTCGCCGCCGCGTTGGTGATTCCCGCAGGCCTGCACGGCCGCGCCAAGCTCCGCTACTTCGCGCCGCTCGGTAATCTGTACTTCAATGAGATCTACCACGCGAGCGGCATGCGCGACATCGCTGTCGATTACGGCCCGGACGGACGCTACCGCTTCGGTTCTCCCAGTTTCTACAACCCGACGTTCTCGCCCTTCTCGCACTGGACCACCGATCGCAGCGGGGTGGCCGCCATCGATATCGATCTGACCCAAGGACGCGCACCGTGGATCGCCGAGAAACAACGCGTGGCGCAACAGCGTACGTTTCCCGCATGGAGGCAGCGCATCGAGGATTGCGCCTATCTCTTCTTCGCCCAAAGCTGGCCGAATTCCGATCCCGCGAGCCTGTTCGGCCGATTGACTGTGTGGACGCGGTGGATTTGGGCGCCGCTGGTCCTGTTCGTAACCTGGGGTACATTGACGCGTCGCTATCGCGGCACGGCGTACTTGGTGCCGCTGTGCGCCCTCGGAACGATCGCGCTGCTGCTGCTGCAGAACGAGGGCGTCATGGAAGCTCGCTTTCGCGAACCCCTGGACGCCATACTGGTGTGTTCCGCGCTGCTGATGAGGTTGCGACGGGAGCCGGCGCGCCCATGAGCGAGGACAGCGCTCGCCCCAAGTCAGCCGCCAATTTCGCCCTGAGCTGTGTGGCAATGGGCCTGGGACTGGCGTTGATTGGAGCGATCGACATAAGCGGCGACTCGGGCCTTCGCCGCTGGGTTCTCTATGCGCCCCTGCTTCCCTGTCTGGGAATCGTGCTCATCATCGCGCTCGGCGAGCGGCTTTGGCCGTCGTTGCGCGCGCCCTCGAGCGGCGCGTTGCCTGGCATGGCGATGCGGCCTCTGGATCTGCGCCGCGTCGGGATCCGGCTGTGAGGAGTTGCCGGCACTTTCGGGCTGGTGGCGTTTGCGTACTGGCTGTTCCCGGAATACAGCGGCAATTTCTACGCTCCGTACTGGCAGTTTCTGCGCACGCTCTCGCCCTTGGGCGCCCTCATTCCGCCGTACCTTGTGTGGGCGGATCGGCGGACTACCGAACCGAATGACGAGTACTTTGCAATGGGAGCTCTCATCATCGGGCGTTGGCGGAGCGCGGACCGCGCACTGATCCGGCGTCATTTGCTCGGCTGGGTGATCAAGGGATTTTTCCTGCCGCTGATGACGGTCTACTTGAGCGCCGAGGTGCGATCGTTGAGCGCGGCGCTGCACACCATCGCATCCGACCACGGCGTCGTGGCCGTCTACCAAGCGTTCTACCACCTCTCCTATACCGTCGATTTGTTGTTCTGCGTGGTCGGCTACGGCGCCGCAATCCGACTATTCGATGCGCAGATTCGCAGCGTCGAGCCGACCGTGGCCGGATG
>JBARBX010000496.1:0-1647 GCA_049793535.1 Steroidobacteraceae bacterium
CGGAGCCGCGTTTTTTGCGATTCACGACCGGGCGGCGCAAGAAGTTCTGGAACAAGAACTGCATTGCGCTGGGGCTGGCGAGCGGCTTTCTCGAACCCCTCGAATCCACCAGCATCCATCTCATCCAGAAAGGCTTGACGCACCTGCTCAATTTCTTTCCGGACCGGCACTGCGCGCCCACGGTGGTCGATGAATTCAACCGGCTCGCGATCGGTGAATACGAGCGCATCCGCGATTTCATCATTCTTCACTACAAGGCCAATTCGCGCGAGGACGCGCCCTTGTGGAGGTACTGCCGCTCCATGGACATCCCGGAGACCCTGGCTTACAAGATCCGGCAGTTCACGGGCAGCGGGCGGGTCGTCAAGTACGGCAGCGAGCTGTTCGCGTCGCCCAATTGGATTGCCGTGTTCATGGGTCAGGAGGTATGGCCGGAGCGCTACGATACCTTGGTGGATCAGCGCGACGTTGCGGCGGTACGCGCCAATCTGGAGCAGGTGCGCGAGACCCTGCGCCGCGCCGCCGAGGCCGCGCCGCTGCATGAGGCCTACATTGCCAAGCATTGCGCCATGGAAGCGCCGCCAGGTGCCGTATGACGGACAATCGGATCCGCAGCATTCTGATCGTGGGGGGCGGCACGGCCGGCTGGATGGCCGCCGCGACGCTTGCCCGCATCTTGAAGGACGGCTACAGCCGGATCACCGTGGTTGAATCCAGCGAAATCGGCACCGTCGGGGTGGGCGAGGCGACCATTCCGCCGATTCGCGCCTTCAATACGTTGCTCGGCATCGACGAGAACGACGTCATGCGTAAGACGCAGGCGACGTTCAAGCTGGGCATCGAATTCCGGGACTGGGCACGGATCGGCCACACCTATCTTCATCCCTTCGGCAAGTACGGCAAGCCCATCGACCAGGTGGCCCTGCACCACCACTGGCTGCGGCTTCGCGCCGCGGGGCATGAGGAACCGCTGGTCGACTATTCGCTCTCCGGCACCGCGGCGCGCCTGGGGAGATTCATGCGGCCGGTGGAGGATCCGCGGCTGATTCTGTCCAGCCTGTCCTATGCGCTGCACTTCGACGCGGCGCTGTATGCGGGATATTTGCGTGGTTACGCCGAGGCGCGCGGGGTGCGGCGGATCGAAGGCAAGGTGGTGGATGTGGAATTGCGGAGCGAGGACGGATTCATTCGGGCGCTGCGGCTCGAGGGCGGGTTGTTGCTCGAGGCGGATTTGTTCATCGATTGTTCGGGTTTTCGCGGGCTGCTGATCGAGCAGGCGCTGAAGACCGGATACGAGGACTGGACGCACTGGCTGCCGTGCGATCGGGCGGTGGCGGTGCCGTGTGCGAATGCCGCCGCGTTGACGCCGTTCACGCGCTCCACGGCGCACGCGGCGGGCTGGCAGTGGCGCGTGCCGCTGCAGCATCGGATCGGCAACGGGTATGTGTACTGCAGCCGCTTCATCGGGGACGATGAGGCGGCGGCGACACTGCTCGCGAATCTGGACGGCGAGGCGCAGGCGGAGCCGCGTTTTTTGCGATTCACGACCGGGCGGCGCAAGAAGTTCTGGAACAAGAACTGCATTGCGCTGGGGCTGGCGAGCGGCTTTCTCGAACCCCTCGAATCCACCAGCATCCATCTCATCCA
>JBARBX010000497.1:0-5070 GCA_049793535.1 Steroidobacteraceae bacterium
CTCGGTGTCGAACCTCAGGATTCCCGATATGCCGCAGCCCTGGGAACACGACTTCGGCAAGCCGGACCGGATCGCCTCCGCGCTCGACATCATGATCGCCGCGCCCCTGGGAGCAGCGGCCTTCAACAACGAGTTCGGGCGCCCCAACATCTGCGGATATTTTCGGACATTCGAGCAGGCGGGCATGGAAGCCGGCCGCAGGGTGATCCGCGGCTACCACAAGCCCATCATGATTGCCGGCGGGCTCGGCAATGTGCGCCGGAGCGACGTGGAGAAAAAGGATGTCGCGATCGGGGCACCGCTCATCGTGCTCGGCGGGCCGTCAATGCTGATCGGACTGGGCGGCGGGGCGGCCTCATCGGTCGGCAGCGGGCAGAGCTCCTCGGACTTGGATTTCGCTTCGGTGCAACGCGGCAATCCGGAAATTCAAAGGCGCGCGCAGGAGGTCATCGACCGCTGTTGGGCCTTGGCGGATATGAACCCCATCCTGCTGATTCACGACGTCGGCGCGGGCGGCCTGTCGAATGCCATACCTGAGGCCATTGCGCACAGCAGGCGCGGGGGACGCATCGATTTGCGCAAGATCCCGAGTGCCGAGTCCGAATTGTCGCCGATGGAGATCTGGTGCAATGAGGCGCAGGAGCGCTACGTGCTCGCCCTCGTCCCGGGAAGCGAGCCCGCCTTCGCCGCCCTGTGCGAGCGCGAGCGCTGCCCCTACGCCGTGGTGGGGGAGATTACCGGTGACGGCCGCCTGCTGGTGACCGACTCGCTGCTGTCCGCCAGCCCGGTCGACTTGGCCCTAGAGGTGTTGCTGGGCAAGGCGCCGCGCATGACTCGCGATGTGCGCACGACGCACAAGACGACGGCGCCGCTCTCGACCGCCGGAGCGAGCATCGCCGAGTCGCTCGACCGGTTGCTGTGTCTGCCGACCATTGCCGACAAGTCGTTCCTCATCACCATCGGCGACCGCGCCGTCGGCGGAATGATCAGCCGCGATCAGATGGTGGGACCCTGGCAGGTGCCGGTGGCCGACGTCGCGGTGAGCTTGAACAGCTTCGACTGCTATGGCGGCGAAGCCATGGCCATGGGGGAGCGCGCGCCGGTGGCGCTGTTGAACGCTCCCGCCTCCGGGCGATTGGCCGTTGCCGAGGCGATTACCAACATCCTCGCGGCCGACATTCGCCATCTCACCGACATCCGCCTGTCCGCGAACTGGATGGCCGCCTGCGGCGAGCCCGGCGAGGATGCGGACCTATACGCCACCGTGCAGGCGGTGGGGGTGGAGCTGTGCGCATCGTTGGGCATCACCATCCCGGTGGGCAAGGACTCGTTATCCATGAGAACCGCATGGACCGACGCCGCCGGGGAGCATGCCGTGATTGCGCCTGTGTCGCTGATCGTCTCTGCCTTTGCGCCCGTTCGGGACGCCCGATCGACCCTGACGCCCGAATTGGATTTAACGCGGCCATCGCGCCTGTTGCTCATCGATTTGGGGGCGGGCAAGAACCGGCTGGGCGGGAGCTGCTGGGCGCAGGTGCACGGCAAGAGCGGCGGCGAGCCGGCGGACCTCGACAGCCCCGCACTTTTGCCCGCCTTGTTTGCGGCGCTGCGCGAGTTGAAGGATCACGGACTGGTGCTTGCCTACCACGACCGCTCGGACGGCGGTGTGCTGATCACGGTGCTGGAAATGGCCTTTGCCGCCCATTGCGGCCTCGACATCGATTTGGGCAAGGTGCCGGATGCGCTCGCCGCATGCTTCGCCGAGGAACTGGGCGCGGTGCTGCAGGTGCCGGCGGCTCGCATTCCCGAGGTCGAAGGGGTCTTGGCGCGTCATGGGTTGGATTCGCTGTGGCGCGATATCGGCGCACCGCTGCCTGGATCCAGCGATGTGCGCTTGCAAGCGTCCGGCCGCAGCCTCTATTCGGGATCGCGCATCGACTTGCATCGGCGCTGGAGCGAGGTGTCGTTCCGCATCCAGGAGATGCGCGACAATCCCGAATGCGCCCGCGAGGAGTATTCACGGCTGGCCGATGCCGCCGATCCGGGTCTGCACGCGAGTCTGACCTTCGATCCGGGCGAGGATGTCGCCGCGCCCTACATTGCGAACGGCGCGCGTCCCGCCGTCGCCGTCCTGCGCGAACAGGGCGTCAACAGCCAGACCGAGATGGCGGCCGTATTCACCCGCGCGGGATTCGACGCCTACGACGTGCACATGACCGATATCTTGAGCGGCCGCGTGCGTTTGGGACGGTTTCACGGGCTGGTGGCCTGCGGCGGGTTCTCTTACGGCGATGTTCTCGGTGCCGGTGAAGGGTGGGCCAAGTCGATCCTGTTCAACTCGCGGGCCCGCGATGAATTTGCGGCGTTTTTTGCGCGCGACGCCACCTTCACCCTGGGCGTGTGCAACGGCTGTCAGATGCTCTCGGCGCTCAAGGAACTGATCCCCGGGGCGGGTGCCTGGCCGCGGTTCGTGCGCAACCGATCCGAACAGTACGAGGCGCGTCTGACTCTGGTGCGTGTGCCGCCGTCGCAGTCGGTGTTGTTCGCCGGCATGCAGGATTCGGTGCTGCCCGTCGTGGTGGCGCATGGCGAAGGCCAGGCCGAGTTCGACCCGGGACTGGGCGCCACGGAGCTGCTGGCACGGCGCCTGGTGACATTGCAATACGTCGACAACCGCGGGCAGCCGACCGAGAAATATCCGTTCAACCCGAACGGCTCGGCGCTGGGGCTCGCCGGACTGTGCAGCGCCGACGGCCGCGTCACCTCGGTGATGCCGCATCCAGAGCGCGTGTTTCGCAGCGTGCAGCACTCTTGGCGGCCGCAGGAGTGGTCGGAAGACGGGGGCTGGATGCGCCTGTTCCGCAACGCCCGGGTGTTGCTGGCCTAGCGCAGTACTCGAAATTCGTCCGTCAAATTTGACTCGCTCTGCCGGCGGGTCTCGGGCGGTGGCGGTGCAACGAACTTGCGGAAGGTCATTGCCTGGAGCAGGCGCGCCTTGCGCACGAAAGTTTGATACAAGAGGTCGCGCATGACCTCCAGCAGGACACCGGCGCTTTCGGCATTGATGTGGGGCTGATGCGGCCACGGGTCGCTGTCGCTGCCGAATAGCACCGCTCGCAGGGTTCCGAAGCTGTCGTCATCGAGTTCCGCCAGGGTGCGAATCTCCTGCAGCGTGTCGAACATCTGCAACTTGCCCTGCTCGCCGAGCTCGCGGAACAGCGCCTGGGCGGTGCGCCGGCTCATGGCGCCAAAGGCATTGAAGCAGCCGGCCGCGTAGCAAGAGAGCGCCTCTTTGAACAGGCCCTCGGCTTCCTCCGGAAGGTAGGTCAGCGGAAAGTTCTCGCGCGCCCGCTCGATCTCGGTGTAGGCCGCGGCGAGATCCACCCGCAGGGCCGTGTAGGCCTTGGCTTGGAACTTGAGAAATACCGGTTCGGCGCAGGCATCGCAGCGAAAGACGATCCCGATGTTTTTCGGCCTGCGCCGGCTCAGGTCCTCGAATGAGGGAACGGCGACCGCGGTCAGATGAGTCAGTGTCTGGCAGTGCGGGCAGGTGAGGGCGATGCCCTGGTATTCAAGGTGCAGTTCGTCTTGAGGGGTGATGTACATAGACGCCTCAACCGGAGAGTGGTTTGTAACGGATCCTGTGGGGCTGGGCGGCATCCTCGCCCTTGCGTTTCTTGTGGTCCTCGACATATTCCTGGTAATTCCCTTCGAACCAGTGGACTTGGGAGTCGCCTTCGAAGGCGAGAATGTGAGTCGCGATTCGGTCGAGGAACCAGCGATCGTGCGAGATGACCACCGCGCAGCCCGGAAATGCCACCAATGCGTCTTCGAGAGCGCGCAGAGTCTCGATGTCGAGATCGTTGGTCGGCTCGTCGAGCAGCAGAACGTTGCCGCCGGCCTTCAACACCTTCGCCAGGTGCACGCGATTGCGTTCGCCGCCCGATAGATCGCCGATGACCTGCTGCTGCTGCACGCCTTTAAAATTGAAGCGTCCGACATAGCCGCGGGACGAGGTCTCGTAGTTGCCGACCTTGATGAGATCCAGGCCGCCCGAGATCTCCTGCCACACCGTGTTCTTGTCGTTGAGCGTCTGACGCGACTGATCCACGTAGGCGAGCTTCACGCTCGGGCCCAGGCGGATTTCGCCGCTCTCCGGCTTCTCCACGCCCGACAGCATGCGGAACAGCGTGGTCTTCCCGGCGCCGTTCGGCCCGATGATGCCGACAATGCCGCCCGCCGGCAGATTGAAACTCAAGGAATCGATCAGCAGGCGATCGCCATAACCCTTGCGCACGTTCTTGCATTCGATCACCAGGTCCCCGAGCCGATCTCCGGGCGGAATGTAAATTTCGTTGGTCTCGTTGCGCTTCTGGAACTCCTGCGACGCCAGTTCCTCGTAGCGCTGCAGGCGCGCCTTGGACTTTGCCTGGCGCGCTTTCGGGTTGGTTCGCACCCATTCCAGCTCGCGCTTGAGGGTCTTGGCGAGCGCGTCCTGCTGGCGCTCCTCTTGTGCCAGACGCTGCTCCTTCTGCTCCAGCCAGGAGGAGTAATTACCCTGCCACGGGATTCCATGGCCGCGATCGAGCTCCAAAATCCACTCGGCCACGTTGTCCAGAAAGTAGCGGTCATGGGTGACGGCGATCACGGTGCTGGGGTATTCCTCGAGAAAGTGCTCCAGCCACGCCACCGACTCGGCGTCCAAATGGTTGGTGGGCTCGTCGAGCAGCAGCATGTCGGGCTTGGACAGGAGCAGCCGGCACAGCGCCACGCGGCGTTTCTCGCCGCCCGACAGCTTGCCCACCACGGCGTCCCAGGGCGGCAGGCGCAACGAATCGGCGGCGATTTCCAGCTTGCGCTCCAGCTCCCAACCGCCGACCGCATCGATCTTGTCCTGCATTTTGGCCTGCTCCTCCATGAGCTTGTTCATTGCATCGTCTGACATGGGCTCGGCGAATTTGTCGCTGATGGCATTGAAGCGGTCGATCAAGCTCTGCACGTCACCGACGCCTTCGCCCACCACTTCTCGAACGGTTTTGGCCTCATCCAGCAGGGGTTCCTGGGGCAGGT
>JBARBX010000498.1:0-18113 GCA_049793535.1 Steroidobacteraceae bacterium
GCCCTGGCTCCGGCGCTGGGCGTCGCCGCTCGGTATGCGGCGCCCGGCGTACGCGCCGGTGTGCGCGACCCAAGTCAGTTCATAGTTCAGCCGGTCCAAAGCGCGGTTGCGCGATCGGGCCGCGACGTTCATCGGTCGGCCGGCGCCGATACCGAAGCGCTCGGCCGAAGTTGGCGCGACATGCGCCCATGATCGCCACACCAAGGAGGGTTCAAATCATGCGTCTGATCTTTTGTTTGATACCGCTGTTGTGCGGCTGCTCCGCACCCGTCTTGCGCTGCGATGCGCACCTGCAGCCGATCAATCCACCCGCCGCCCGCGCGATTCCAGGGGTCGCGGCGCAGCCCTCTTCAACACGGAGAGCACCTTGATCACGGCGCCCACCATCGAAGAGTATTTTCGCGAGGCCGAATCGTGGGACGCGGATCGGGCCATGCAGTTTCGCCGCAGCGCGCGCACCGCCTGGTGGGTGGCGGGAGCCGGTTGGGTTTGCGCCGTGACGAGTGCGAGCGCGCTCTGTCTGCTCATGCCGTTGAAGCGGGTCGATCCCTTCGTGGTGCGGGTCGACAACAGTACCGGCATCGTCGACGTGGTGCCGGTGTACGCCGGTCGTGCGACGCCCGAGGAGGCCGTGACCCGGTATTTCCTGACCCACTACTTGACCGTATGTGAGCGCTTTAATTTCGCGACGGCGGAGAGCGACTATGAAGAATGCGGAGCCTTTCACTCGGCGCAGCGCAATCAGGCTTGGTACGCGTTGTGGACCGCCACGAACCCGGCGTCTCCTCTCAACGTGCACAAGGATGGCAGCACGGTGCGGGTACAAGTCAATTCGGTGAGCTTCTTTACTCGCTCGAGCGGGCTGTCCGATCTTGCCCAGGTACGCTACTTCAAGGCTGCGCGCCAAGGCCCGGGAGCCGAGGAGTCGTTCACCCACTGGATTGCGACTATTCAATACGCCTACACCGAGCCCGCAAAGGACCCGAAGACACGCCGCTGGAATCCGCTGGGATTCAAGATCGTGGATTTTCGCTCCGAGCCCGAGGTTCTTGTCGACCAATCGGCCGCGAGGGAGACGCACCATGAGTAATGGGATCCGGGTCGCGGCATTTGCCCTGTACGGCATCTTGCTCTCCTTCTGCGTGGCGGCGGAAACGGTGCCCCCAAAGGGCATGGTCGACAGCCGCATCCGCGTGTCGGCCTACAACGGCGAGGAGGTCTACAAGCTGCGCGGCTTCGTGGGGTACCAGATCGATATCGAGTTCGAGCCCGGCGAGATCTTCGCCGGCCTCGGCGCAGGGGATATCGAAGGGCTGTCCTTCGTCGGCCAAGACAATCACCTGTTCTTGAAGCCGAAGGCGGCCAGAGTGGCGACGAATCTGACCGTGCTCACCAGCCGGCGGCACTATCAATTCGACTACACGGCGACGTCGCAGCGTCCGGCCGCGGACGACCCGACCGTCATCTACGCGTTACGGTTCATCTATCCGCCACCGGCCTCGCAAACCGCGGCTGAGCTCGCGGCAAAACGGCTGGATTCGCAATTGGAAGGCGCCTCGGCCACGCGGGCGCAAAACATCGACTACTGGTATTGCGGCACACCCACCTTGAAGCCGATTGCCGCCTCGGACGACGGCGTGCACACGCGACTCAGGTTCGCGGCGAATTCGGACCTACCCGCTATTTTCGTTCGCAATGAGGACGGCAGCGAGTCGCTGCTGAATTTCAGCATGGACGCGGGCGATGTCATCGTGCATCGCGTCGCGAAGCAGTTCGTCTTGCGGCGCGGCAAGCTGACGGGATGCGTCGTGAATCAGGGATTCATCGGCGCCGGCGCGCGCCTCGACTCCGGCACCGTGACGCCCGGCGTCGAACGCCGGGTGCAAGGAGCTGTGCCATGAGCAGCGCGGACCCGGAGCAGAACGAGGTGCGCGGGGAGCGCGATGAAACCTCTGTTAATCGCAGGTCATCGATGCAATCTCGCATCAGCAACCTTTTGGCGATCGGACTCATGAGCATCCTCGGAGTGGGGATGCTCACATGGTATTACGCCCATGCGTTGACCCGCCAGAGCCGAGCACGGCAATCCGCACAGACACTGGCGACGAATCGCGCACAGGGCGAGATGGCATTGCCCAGCCTGGGACGGATCGATCCGCCTCCTCCTCCGGTTCTGCCGTCCTCATCCATGCTCCCAAGCCCCACGACCCTGCCCGAAGTTCCGCTGGACTTGAGTCCCGCGACCGCCGCCGGCTTGCCCGGCGCGCCCGGCGTGCCTCAGCCCAAGACTGTCGAGCAGCTGGCGATGGAGCGTCAACTCTCGGGCGCGGTGTATTCGACGCAAGGATTGATTGCAAACGCGGGGATTGGCCCGACCGCGTCCACCTCCTCTGCGAACGGCTCCCAAGAGCCGGGTGACTTGGCGGCATGGCTGCGTCCTGTCTCGAGCGCCGCGGTGCGGGCCCAAGTGCTGCCGACGCAGCGCTTGCTGCTGCCCAAAGGGGCATTCATCGATTGCACGCTGGAAACCGCCATCGATTCGACGCTGCCGGGCATGACCACATGCATCATGGCGACCGACGCTTTCGGCGTCGACGGCCGAGTGGTGCTGCTGGAGCGCGGCACGAAATTGATCGGGGAGACCCGCGGTCAGGTGCAGCAGGGGTCGGCGAGGGTATTCGTTCTATGGGATGAGGCACGAACTCCCGCGGGCGTGATCGTGCCATTGGCCTCACCGGGCGCGGACGAACTGGGCCGGTCCGGCCTTCCGGGCACCGTCGACAATCATTTCTGGCAACGCTTCGGCGCAGCGATGCTGGTCTCCATCATCGACGCGGGCGTCGAGGGCGCGGTGCAGTCGACGCGCGGCGGCAACGGCACGGTCATCGTCAATCCATCGGCCACGCAGGGCGTGTTGACCGAGGTGCTCAAGGGCACGATCAACATCCCACCCACGGTCACGAAACAGCAGGGGGACCGGATCCAGGTGTTGGTGGCGCGGGACTTGGACTTTAGGTCTGTTTATGAGCTTCGATCCGTCGCTGCCGAGCATTAGCCTCGGCGACGAGACGTCGGCGCTCGACCTCAACCTGCGCGCGCTGCGGCCGCTGCTCGCGAACCCCGACGTGATGGAGCTCTGCATCAACCGACCGAAGGAAGCATTTCTCGAGACTCGCGACGGTTGGCGCCGTGAACCGTTGCCATTCGCGGATTTCGAATGGTGCAGTCGATTGGCCAAATTGATCGCGAATTCCACCCAACAGAGGATCGATGCGACCGCTCCGCTGCTGTCCGCATCCCTGCCGTCGGGCGAGCGCGTACAGATCGTCATGCCGCCGGCGACCACGGCAGGGTGTGTGGCAATTGCGATTCGTCGGCCGGCGGACCAGGTGTGGAGCATCGAAGAGTTGGCGCGCCGCGGGATATTTCGCGCGACACGGCAGGCCGGGCGAAAACTCGACGATACCGAAGAGGAGTTGCTGCGCTTGCTATCGGCGTCCGACTTCGAGGAATTCATGCGCCTCGCCGTGCGTTGCCGCAAGAACATTCTGGTCTCCGGACCGACGGGGTCGGGAAAGACAACGTGGACCAAGGCGTTGATTCGTGAAATTCCGTTTGATGAGCGCCTGATAAGCATCGAAGATGCCAAGGAGTTGGTGCTCGACCGGCATCCCAATCACGTGCGCCTGTACTACTCCAAAGACGATCAGGGCGTCGCGCGAGTCACGCCGAAGCAGCTCCTCGAGTGCTGCCTGAGAATGAAGCCGGACCGAATCCTGCTCGCGGAGCTGCGCGCCGAAGAAGCGTTCGACTACCTGCGCAACGTCAATTCCGGTCACCCCGGCTCCATCACCAGCGTTCACGCAACCAGCGCCGAACTCGCCTTCGAGCAGCTGGTTCTGCTGGTGAAGCAAAACCCGGGCGGCCGAGAACTGGCGCGCAGCGACATCAAGAGCCTCTTGTACCTGCTCATCGACGTGGTGATCCAGTTTGGGGTCGAGCGGCACGAGCGCTTCATCAAGGAAATCTGGTTCGATCCGGAGCGCAAGCACCGATGATCGACACACTGACTCAAGGGTGGGCCGGAGTCGCAACGGCTTACGCGGCAGTGCAAGTGCCTATGATTGTGGGGCTGATACGCGCGCGGGCCCAATGGCACCACTATCCGCTTTCCCCCATCGTCGCAATGCCATTGACCGCAATTGCCGCGCTCGGTATGGCCGCGTCGAACTCCCTGCTCGCGCACTTGGGATTGGGATACCACGATTGGGTGCAGCTCGCCGTCGGCACCGGCTTGGGCGCGGCGATGGGTTATGCCGGCGGCAAGGGCACCGCGCAACGCGCCACCGCAGACCAATCCCACAAGCGAGGCTCCCTCGTCGCGGAGCGCACGAAGTCCGTGGACGCGAGGTCCCGCCGAAATGCGCGCGAAGCGCAGCTCACATTGGCCGGTATGGCAGTGCCCGCGCAGGACGAAGCCAAGCATTTCAAAGTGATCGGCACCACAGGTACGGGCAAGAGCACGGCGATCCGAGAAATGCTGGCAGGAGCATTGGCGCGAGGTGACCGCGCTGTGATCGCAGATCCGGACGCCGGGTATCTTCAGCGATTCTACCGCCCGGATCGCGGCGACGTGCTGCTCAATCCCTTCGATAAGCGCTCCGTGAAGTGGGACCTGTTCGCGGAGATCAAGAGCGCATACGACGTTGAGCAGCTCTCCAGATCCCTGATACCCGATCACGGCGACCAGGATCGCAGTTGGCGAGACTACGCGCGGACGTTTCTTACGGCGGTCACCCAGCAGGCGCACGACTCGGGAATCAAGGACGTGAGCGAGCTGTATCGGCTGTTGGTGGCCGGCGATGTCGGCGAACTTCGGGAACTCGTGCGCGGCACCGCCGCGCAGCCGTTCCTGGACGAGCACAACAGCCGTATGTTCGACTCGATTCGATCCGTGACCAGCTCGGCAGTCGGCGCCTTGGATTACATCGGACGGCAGGAGGGACAAGGCTTTTCGATTCGAGAGTGGGTCAACAAGAAGGCTCCCGGCGTGCTCTTCATACCCTACAAAGCGGGGCAAATAGCCGCCCTGCACTCGACCATATCGGCGTGGATGAGATTGGCGATTTTCGAAGCCATGGACCAGGAGGTGCACAGCGACGAAGATCCGCGCGGCGTGAATCGCCCTCTATGGTTCGTTGTCGACGAATTGGACGCGTTGGGCCAAATAGATGGATTGAAGGATGCGCTCGCTCGATTGAGAAAATTCGGCGGCCGGTGCGTCCTCGGTTTTCAATCCATCGCCCAGGTTTCGAGCACTTACGGTCACGGTAACGCGCACACCATCGTTGAGAACTGCGGCAACACCCTGATTCTGCGCTGCTCGGCCAGCGAAGGCGGCGGGACGGCCCGGTTTGCCTCTCAATTGATCGGCGAGCGGGAGGTCATGCATACCACGGTATCCAAGAGCCGCCGGCGCACAGAGTTGTGGGGATCTGTGACCCACAGCCAGCACCTGAGCCTGGAAGCGGCGGTACTGCCATCGCAGGTCGAACAGCTGCCTGACCTCGAAGGGTATCTGAAATATGCATCGGACCCGGTGTGGCAAAAGGTTTGCCTGGATGCCCGGCAGGCGTGGAATGAGCATCGCGCGCAATCTCAGCCGTCCGCGGATGCGGTTCGAGCGATTCAAGGTAGGGACCAGGACTGGCCGTCCCGCATATGAATGGCCGCAGTCAACCCATGGACGAAGCAACCGTGAAGTTCGGTCTTCTGATGGAGAGTGCACAAGCCCATCAAAAACTCGCCGAAACCCACCTCGACAAGCTGCGCGCCCACACCCAGGACTTGGACGCGGTGGTACGCGACGAAATACGGCGAACACTGATCGAGGAACTGCAGATGTTGACTGCGGAAAGCCGGCGCGCGGCCGAAGTCTTATGGAGAATCAGGCGCAGCATCGGCCTGCGTGTCGCACTTTCCAGCATCGCGGTCGCAATTCTCTGCGCGGGAATACCGGTGGCGTTCGCGCACTGGTTGCTGCCGACGGAGTCCGACATCGCCGGGTTGCGGGCACGACGCGACGAACTCACCGCAAGCGTTGCGGCGCTGGAACGGCGAGGGGCTCGCATCGAATTGCGGCGCTGCGGCCAGACTGCCCGACTCTGCGTGCGCGTGGATCGTAGCGCGCCTGCCTACGGCGAGAAGGCGGACTACTACATTGTGAAGGGCTATTGAGACCATGGACGATTCGACCCGCGCGGTTCTCATGGCGGCAGCCATAGTGTTCGGATTCGCCGGATTCTCGAGCCTGGCCCGTCGAAGACCCCGAGATATGTACAAGCGCGGTGTAATGCTGGTCGACGGGCGGGCACTCCAGCGCCGGACTGTGCGCCTGAAGAGATCGAATCCCACGCTGCTGACCCTGGCGGGAACCGCGATCGCCGGGACGGACGAAACCAAGCATTTCAAGCTCATCGGCACGACGGGAACCGGCAAATCGACCGCCATCCGGGAGCTTCTCGGCGCGGCGCTGGAGCGTGGTGACCGGGCCGTGTTTGCCGATCCGGATGGCGGCTATCTCAGGTGCTTTTACGATCGTTACCGAGGGGACGTCGTGCTCAACCCCTTCGAACCCCGTTCACTGAAATGGGATGTGTTTGCCGAGCTCCGCAACAGGTATGACGTGGAACAACTGGCCGCCGGGTTGATTCCGGCAACCGAGGACCCTTCGGCGAGTGAATGGCGTGGTTATGCCCGCACGTTCCTGTGCGCCGTAGTGCGGCGTTGCGATGATGGCGGACCGCGGAACGTCGCCGAACTGTGGCGATTGTTGACGACGGCATCCATGGAGGAACTGCGGCCGATCGTCGAAGGGACGCCGGCGCAACCCTTTCTCGACCCAGACAATGCCCGAATGTTCGGATCGATTCGATCGGTGACGGGGTCGGCGATTGCTGCGCTCGAGTACATTCAAAGCCAACGCGCCGCGCCGTTCTCGGTTCGCGAGTGGGTGCGCACCCGTACGGCTTCAGGTGCGCTTTTCATTCCGTACGAGGCCGGACAGATCGCGGCGCTTCGCTCGATGATCGCGACTTGGATGCGGCTCGCAATATTCGAGGCCATGAGTCAGCCGGAGGGTCGCGATCAGCGCCTTTGGTTCGTGGTCGACGAACTCGACGCATTGGGTGCCATCGACGGCCTCAAGGACGCGCTCGCCCGATTGAGGAAATTCGGATGCCGGTGCGTGCTGGGATTCCAGTCCATCGCCCAGGTCTCATGCACCTATGGGCAGAGCGCGGCGCAAACCATTGTGGAAAACTGCGGCAATACGCTGATTTTGCGCTGCTCCGGCAGCGAAAACGGCGGCACCTCACAATTCGCGTCCCGTCTCATCGGCGACCGGGAGATTGTCAGGCGCCAGATATCCCGCGGCAGCGACCGCGAGGCGGCATTCGCGAGCCGCGGTGCCCGCCGCTCGCGCAGCAGCACCGAACAGCACACGACGGAACCCGCCGTGATGCCGTCGGAGCTCGAGCAGCTCCCGGACCTCTGCGGCTACTTGAAGACCGCCTCATCTCCCCGCTGGTTGAAAGTCACCATCACTCGTTGAATTCACCTGGAGAAGTCCATGCCGGAATCTCGACCGCTTCCCGACGCCAATGTCCGCGCGAAGACATACTACGTGGCTCGGACCCAGGCCAAGTGTTCGCACTGCGGCCTGCAAACCCGCCTGTTGGCTTTGGCGATGCCGTACGGTCATGAAACTCTCGACGAGGACGCGCCGGGCGCATGGCATCGCGCCGGCTTCAACGCCTTTCTCTTCTTTGTCGAGCGCCTGTCTGACGAAGTCCAAAGCCGATTGAGCGGAATGTCACAGTCGTTCCGCCTGGCTGACTGCGCAGCGACCTTGAGTTCTTATTGGGCGAATCACTGCGAACATTGCGGCGCACTGCTGGGCGATCACGAACTGCATTGTGAGTTCGACTGCGCGTTCATGCCGTCGAGCGAGTCCAGCGCGGCAGATATCGAGCTGCTGAAAGTTCGCGAACCCCTGCAGGCCCTGGCGGCCGGCTATGCAATCGAGCCCGAGTATTTTCGGTTCATGTCCCGGAGCTGATCGGGATGGCCATCTATTTTCTCAATATAAAGACCTTTGCGCGAGCCAATGGGAGCAGCGCCGCAAGTGCCGCCGCATACCGAGCCGGCGAGCGCATTCGCGATGAGCGCACAGGCAAGACGTACGATCATTCCGAACGGCGGGACATTATGCACAAGGAGATCGTATTGCCCTCTAAATTCGCGGATGACTACATCGCCTGGGCCCGAGACCGAAACAGCCTGTGGAACGCGGCCGAGGCCGTCGAAACGCGCAAGAACGCGCGCGTCGCCCGTGAGTACCTCGTCGCCCTGCCGGTCGAGCTTTCACCCCAAGGGCGCGTCGCGTTGGTGAGGGGGTTTTCGCAGGAATTGTCGGATCGCTACGGGTTTGCGGTCGATTTCGCAATCCATGCTCCTCGGGATTTTCCCGGAAGCGATCCGCGCAATTATCATGCGCACCTTCTCACAACCACCCGCGAGGTTGCCATCGAGGGGCTGGGTGCGAAGACTACCCTCGACATGAGCGACGGCAATCGCCACAAGTTGGGTTTGGGACCCGCCATCAACGAATTGGTGCACGCCCGGGCGCGGTGGGCTGCCGCCACCAACGATGCCCTGCAGCAGGCGCGAATAGCCGCCCGGGTCGATCATCGCAGCCTCGAAGCCCAGGGAATCGATCGAGAGCCGCAGCCTCGAATTCCGCGCGCGGCGTTCGAGATGGAAAGACACGGATATCGAAGCGCGGTGGCGGACCGCATGCGCCAAGAATATCAGGCTCGAGTACGGGATCGTCTGGACAAGGTTGCCGAGACGGCGGTGTCCGGGGCCCGCGCCAAACCTCAAACTTTAGAGGAGATCCGGCGCGAGGCGCGCGACAACTGGCTGCGCATGCGGCAGGATCGGAGCGAGGGGCGAACGCAGGGTCAGGAGGAATCCACCGCCTCCCTTGCGTCGAGCAAGTCACGCGATGACGACCTTGGTCTCTGACCCCGCCACCGCGATTCGTTGGGAGGAATGCGATGCGCGCCGCAGGACGTCGTGCGTGCGGAGTGATTGACCATCGCATTCAAATGTAGATACGATATGCCCATACAATTTGAGTGGGATGAGGCCGGGCTACTAAAGATGAATCAGAGATCTTCTTCTCGCAGATCAAAGACCAAACTCCGCCGCCTGCGGACGATGAAGGAGGGCGACATTCGGGTGTCCGCCGAGCATCCCGAGATAGACTTAAAGCACGTCGCGCGTGGAATCGTCCGTCGCGGCCTAAAGGTCGTCCCCCGTAAGGCCTCGGTTTCGCTACGAATCGACGCGGATGTCTTGGACTGGTTCAAGCAGGGCGGAGTCGGCTACCAGACCCGCATGAACGCCGTGCTGCGTGCATTCAAGGAGGCCGCTAGCTGACCCCACTCGTCGACGCCAAAACTCCGCCGGGTAGCCGGCCCTTCCTCAACCTGACCCAGGGCGAAGTCACTAATTGCTTGGTGCAAGCGCTGGCGTCGGCAGACGGCATCACGGGCGCGCATTGCATTCACGAACTGTGGATGCGCGGTGAGATGTCTCTTAACATCGAGCGGGCGCTGGAGAGGCTGTGGGCGCGGGCGGCGCCGTCGGTCCCGGACTGGCTGCCAATGCGTTATATAGAGTGGCTGCCTACTCTGTACGAGGTCGCACTCGAGTTTCGGGCTTCGGCCAAGGGCCGCTCGAACATATACTTGGTGCTTCTCGACTACCAGGACCGCGACGCGGCGTACGGAATCTACGTGGGAATGAGCAAGTACAGCCCGGCGCAGCGCTTCGATCAGCATAAGGCGGGCATCCGCGCGGCGGGCAGCGTGCTGAAGCGGGGCGTCGAGGTGCTGACCGGACCCACCCTGCACTTGCAATACATCAAGCGCTCCGAGGCCGCCCGCATCGAGGAGGAGCTGGCGCTGGCGCTCGCCAAGGCAGGGCTGCTGGTTAAGGGAGGACACTAATGATACTCATCGGCATGTTCGATTCGCCCTTCGTGCGCCGCGTCGCGGTGAGCATGAATCTGCTCAAGTTGCCCTTCGAGCACCGCAACTGGTCGGTGGGCAAGGACTTCGAGCGGATTCGGCAATTCAACCCCCTCGGGCGGGTGCCCACCTTGGTGCCGCCCAGCGGCCACGCGCTGCTCGAGTCGCACGCCATCCTGGATTACCTGGATGAACTCGCCGGCCCGGAGCGGGCGCTCATTCCGCGCTTGGGCACGGAACGCCGCGAGACGCTGCGCATCATGGCGATTGCCACCGGGGCGGCGGAAAAGGGCGTTGCACAGGTATATGAAACGGTATTTCGGCCCTCGGAGAAGCGCCACCGCCCGTGGACGGATCGCTGCCACACCCAAATGGACGCGGCGCTCGCCGAACTGGATCGCGCGGCGCAGACCCGTACCGGTTCGTGGCTGGTCGGCGATCGAATGTCGCAAGCGGACATCACGGCGACCTGTGCGTTCACCTTCCTGGCCGAGGCCCCGGCGGTCGATTGTCAGGCATCCTGCTATCCCGGCCTCACGGCGCTGGCCGCGCGCTGCGAAGTGCTGCCGGAGTTTGGTTCCGTCAAGGCCAAATTTTTTCCGCCCGCCGAGGCATAAGCGACGCGGTGTTGGCGGCCGCGGAATGTCCTACAATACCGCCATGATCGTCGTGCACCACCTCAACAACTCGCGGTCGCAGCGGGTCCTGTGGTTGTTGGAGGAATTGGGTGTCCCCTATGAAGTCACGCGCTATGAACGGGACGCGAACACGATGCTGGCACCGCCGGCGCTTCTGGCCATCCACCCGCTGGGGAAATCCCCGGTCATCGTCGACGGCGGGGTGGCGGTGGCCGAATCCGGCGCCATCGTCGAGTACCTTGTTGATCGCTATGGCGGTGGACGCCTGATACCCCCGGCAGGCACGCCGGAACGTCTGCGCTACACCTATTGGCTGCACTACGCCGAGGGGTCGGCCATGCCGCCGCTGCTGCTCAAACTGGTGTTCGATCGGGTGGCCAACGCGCCCGCGCCCTGGCCCATCAGCGCCATTGCGCGGCGCATCGCCGGCCGGGTGCAGAATTCTTTCATCGCGCCGCAATTGCAGCGCCACCTGGATTACATGGAAGCGGAGCTTGCGGCCCGCCCCTGGTTCGCCGGGGAGGAGTTCACGGCGGCGGACATACAGATGAGCTTTCCCTTGGAGGCGGCGGCATTGCGCGCGGGCTTGAACGCCAGCCGGCCCCAGCTAATGGGTTTTCTGGAACGCATTCATGCGCGCGACGCTTACCAGCGCGCGCTCACACGCGGCGGACCTTATTCGTTTTAGAGTGAAGGCTGGCAAATCGACAATAAATAAGCATCGAATTTAGATAACTAGAGGGGGTTGGCCATGAGTAAGTCGCTGAAGGCTGGGGCGGCATTGTCCGGACTATTGTTTCTCGCGGTGGCAGGGTGCGGTCAATCGCCGCCGCCAAAGTCGGCGCAAAAGCCCATCTCTCCGGCCAGTGAGGCCTGGAGCAAGCTCACTGCGGGCTTCATACAAGAGTATTTCATTGCCCAGCCCTTCTTCGCCGCGCAGTCCGGCCGCCACGAATTCGACGGGCAGCTGCCGGACGTCAGCAATTACGGCATCCGGCGCGAGATTGCCCGCCTGCACGATGCGCGCAAGCAACTGACCGAAGTCGATCCGGCCACTTTGGAGCCGCGGGAGCGCTTCGATCGGGAATACCTGCTGGCCGTCGTCGACAAGGACCTGTTCTGGCTCGAAAAGGCGAAGTTTCCGTTCAGCAACCCGGCCTGGTACATGGACAAGCTCGATCCGGATATGTACCTGAACCGCAGTTACGCCCCGCTCGATGTGCGCATGAAGGCCTACATCAAGTACGCCCGCGGCATTCCGAAGATGGTCGACGACATCAAGGCGAACCTGAAATCGCCGTTACCCAAGACCTACGTGGAGTTGGGGATAGGCGAGTTCGGCGGATTCGCGGATTTCTACAAGAAGGACGTCGCGGATACCTTCAAGTCGGTGAGCGACCCCGATCTGCAAAAGCAGTTGACCGATGTCGATGCGGCTGCGGCGCAGGCGATGGAGGGTCTGAAGCAGACCCTGGAGGGAGAGCTCAAGAAGGCGAACGATAAATTTGCGCTGGGCCCCGACCTGTACGCGCAAATGCTCGACCAGACCGAGCGCGTCAAGTTGCCGGTCGATCAGATCGAGGCGGCGGGCCGCGCCGACCTCGACCGCAACACGGCGGCGCTCAAGACCGAGTGTGCCGCTTACGCGCCGAAGCAGACTTTGCAGCAATGCATCGCCAAGGTGGCCGCCCGCAAACCGAAGGGCGGGGCGGTCGAAGCTGCCCGCGAGCAACTCGTGATGCTCAAGGACTTCGTCGTCAAGAACAGCGTGGTCTCGATCCCGGGCAACGACCAGGCATTGGTGGCCGAGGCGCCTCCCTACAATCGCGCCAACGCCGCGTTCATTCAGGTGCCGGGACCTTACGATCATGGAGTGGCATCGGTCTACAACATCGCACCGCCGGACCCCAAGTGGAGCAAGGCCGAGCAGGCCGCCTACATTCCCAGCGAGGCGACCTTGCTGTTCACCTCCGTGCACGAGGTGTGGCCCGGACATTTTCTGCAATTCCTGCACGCCAACGCCAATCCCTCGAAGCTCGAAGCCCTGTGGGTGGGATATGGATTCGCCGAAGGGTGGGCGCATTACTGCGAGGAAATGATGTATGAGGAGGGCCTGGGGAAGGGCGATGCGGAGAAACACATCGGCCAGATCACCGATGCCTTGCTGCGCGACGTGCGTCTCCTCTCCTCCATCGGATTGCATACGCACGGCATGACCGTGGCCCAATCCGAGCAAATGTTCCGCAGCCAAGCATTCCAGGATCCGGGCAATGCACGCCAGCAAGCCGCGCGCGGCACCTACGATCCGGCGTATCTCAACTACACGCTGGGCAAACTCATGATCAGGAAACTGCGCGCCGACTGGACCGCCAAGCATGCGGCCACAGCCGTGGCGGGCGCCGCACCCGCGGACGAGAAGGCGGGTTGGCACGACTTCCACGACCAGTTCCTGTCCTACGGCGGTCCGCCGATTCCCCTGCTGCGCAAGGAAATGTTGGGCGAGGAGGGCAGCCTGCTGTAAGCGTCAATCGACGGCGACGATGATCCCGCTGTCCGCCCACAGCCCGAGCAGGCCGGCGGCGCGCAGCGGGATCTCCTCTTCGGGCAGCCACTCGGCGAGCGCCGCGCAGATCTGCCCGAAATTCTCGCCGCGCCGCGCGGACTCGAGCGCCGCCGCTTCATCGGCCGGCATGGAGCGAAAATAATTCTGTAGATCCTGCCGCCAGAGCAGCCAGGGCACCGGGTACTCGGCGCACTCAGGGTCCGGCGGCGCTTGGCTCTGGCTCATCGCCTGCCACACGGCCGTGGTGTTCCACTGCAGTTCGAGGCGTCGCAGCGAGGGGTGGAATGCGAAATGCAGCTCGCTCCACGCGGAGGGGTCGATGGTGGACAGTGCCGCGCGCAACACAGGTTGCGCGTCCGCCGCGTCGAAAACCTCCGCCAGCGTCCACTCGAGCAGCGCGAGCTCGGAGAAAATGGGCTGTTCGGCATACGGCGGCTGCCGCCTCAAGAACTCCCCAAGCTCGCCTCCGTACCAGCGAATCGAGCGGTGCACGGACGGATGGGCGGCCACGAACTCCTCGCCGAGGGCCGCGAAGACTTCATCGCCGAGCACGGCATGCAGTACGGGGTAGGTGTCGTCGAGTGCCTCGATCAGCCGCACGCGATAGGCATTGCGATAGATGCCCAGCCGCTCAAGGGTGGGCAGCGGCGGCGCATCCAGGACGGCATCGACGATCGCGGGGTCGGCGCCCAGCAAGTGACTTTGCAGATCCCGCTGCAATTCCCGCAAATAAGGCATCACGCGGCCTCGAGGCTGTGGCTGCGGCAGAGCTCGCGCGCGATGTCGAGCTCCGCGACCAGTTCGCCCAAGGCGGGAATGTTGTCATCGCGCTCGATCATGGTCGGAATCGCACCGAAGTGGGCGACAGCCGCGCCGTAAAGATCCCAGACCGGCGGGACGATGGGATGGTCGTGCGTGTCGATGAGATGCCCGCCCATATCGCTGTGGCCGGCCAGATGAAACTGACGAACTCGTTGTTTGGGGATGGCCCGCAAGTAGCTCAGCGGATCGAAGCCGTGATTGACGCTGCTGACGTAGATGTTGTTGATATCGAGCAGGATGGCGCAGTCGGCGCGCTGCGCAACCTCGCCCAGGAATTCCCATTCGCTCATCTCGGACGCCCGGAAGGAGAGGTAGCTGGAGACGTTTTCCAGCAGGATCTGCCTGCCGAGCGCCTCCTGCACACGACCCACTCGCGCAACCACCGAATCCAGCGCCTCTTCGGTGTAGGGCAGGGGCAGCAGGTCGTGCATGTTGCGCCCCTCGATTCCCGTCCAGCACAGATGATCGGATATCCAATGCGGCTCGATGCGCGTCGCCAGCGCCCGAACCTGCGCGAGGTACGCAAAGTCGATGGGATCGGTGCTGCCGATCGACAGCGACACGCCGTGCATGACCAGCGGGAAGCGCTCGCGCACGCGCTCCAGGTAGTAGAGCGGCTTGCCGCCGGGAACCAGATAGTTCTCGGTGATGACTTCCAGCCAGTCGACGTTGTGAGGCTCATTGAGCATGGCCTCATAGTGCGGAGTGCGCAGGCCCAAACCGAAACCGGATAACTTCATGGATGATTCGGGCGGCACGCCCGCCCGGGGCTCAAGGCGAGGCCGGGCGCCAATGAACGCCCGGCCTCATTGCAGGCCTTGAATCGCGGCTTACTTCGCAGCAGCCTTCGCTTTGGCGGCATCGCAATCGGCTTTGCTCATCGACATCCAGCCCGTGCCCTTGCAGCTGTTCATGCCCTTGCAGCTATTCTTCGCGGACTTGCACTCGGAAGTTCCCTTGCACGAATTCACGCCCGTACAGTGAACTTTTGCGGCGTCCGCTGCCACCGACACGGTCGCGAACCCGGAAGTGAACAGCATCGCAGCCGCAGCAGCCATTGCCGTGCTCGACAGTTTAGTGATCTGCATGATTGAATCCTCAAATTGTTATCGACGCAGCGATATTGCTGCTCCCCTACAAAGACCCGGCCAACGCCGGGATTATTACTCAATTGCATAAGCTTGTGCCTCGATCTATGGTCGCAGGCGCCGCTCCGTGGAGAGCGCCCCTCGATGTTCTCGCGCAACGCCTTCCGTGGCGAAAAAGCTACAGATGTCCGCAAGACACTGTTGCTTATTCGCTGGCGGCTGACCCCTGTCGGGGTCGAATTTCGGCTTCCCCCGTCGTCATCTAAATCGCCGCCAGGCCACGTTTCATACCTGATTTAGCCTGTTCCATGTGGCCTCGGGAGGCGGCGGGAGCGGCTCCGCGGGGCCGGCGAACCGCGCCGGCCGGCGATTTAAAATGTGTAGGCGTCTTGGCAACACCTAATTTGCATGTTGTAATCGCCACATAACTGCCACTGGCTGTTCGTTTCGGGAAGAACTGCGCACGCGTTGCGCCAGCCAGTCGGATTCGTACTGACCGCTTAAACGTTAGGGAGCTACAAATGGGGAATAACCGCAAATTGCAATTTGCCATTCGCGCAGCGCTCGCCGCCGCCACGGCCACGGCCGCCGTTCCGGCGGCGCTGGCGCAGACGGTTGCAGCGAACAACGCCACTGCCACCACCGAAACTTCTCTGCAAGAGGTCGTCGTCACCGGTTCGCGCATCGCCGTGGCTCCGAACGACATCTCCATCAGTCCCATCACGACGGTGACGCAGCTCGACATCCAGCAGACCGGCCTGATTCGCACTGAGGACATCCTCAACAGTTTGCCGCAGGTCACCGCCGAGCAAGGCTCCGGTCAGTCGATCAGCACGGTCGGCACCTCGACCGTCAGCTTGCGCGACTTGGGCTCGCAACGCACCCTCGTCCTCGTCAACGGCGTGCGCATGAATCCGGGCGGCGCCGGCGGCATCTCCGGCGGCAACGCCAATGCCGCGGACGTGAGCCAAATCCCGTCCGCCCTGATCGAACGCGTTGACGTACTGACCGGCGGCGCGTCCGCGGTGTACGGTGCCGACGCCGTCGCGGGCGTCGTCAATTTCGTGCTCAACACGCACTACGAAGGCGTCAAGGTCGATGCCGACTACGGCTTCAACAATCACAGCAACGACAACCAAACGTACCTCGGCCAACTGGCGGCCTTTGGCGCGGAAACACCGCCGAGCACGGTGAACACCGGGCAGAACAAAGAGGTGTCGATCCTCGCGGGCGCGAATTTTGCGGACGGCAAAGGCAATGCGACGGCCTACTTCACCTACCTGAACAGCTCCGCGGCGGTTGGATATCAGTTCGACCATGCCGGCTGCACGCTGATTGGCGGCGCTACGCCGGCCAGCCCCGTTGTCTGCGGCGGCTCGGGGACCACCGCTTCCGGCCACGTCCTGGAATTCGGCGCCGTGGGTGGACACTCGACCACGCTCATTGACAACGTGGTCGATCCGAAGACCGGCACTCTACGGCCGATCCAAGGCAGCGACCTCTACAACTATGGCGCACTCAGCTACTTCCAGCGCCCTGACGAGCGCTACACTGCGGGCGCATTCCTGCACTACGACGTAAGCGATAACGCCACGGTCTACATGCAGACCATGTTTGCGCGCAATACCTCGACAGCTCAATATGGCCCGAGCGGATCCTTCTACAGCAAGGAAACGATTAGCTGCACCGACCCGCTGCTGACCACCCAGGAATTGGGGGTTCTGTGTAATCCGACGACTTTGGCGCAGAACCAGGCCGCCTACCCCAGCACACCGGCCAATTCCTTCACCGCCTACATCGCGAAGCGCAATGTGGAAGGTGGCGGACGCCTGGATAATTACACGTCGGATTCGATCTTCCAGACGATCGGCGTCAAGGGCGCATGGGGCGATGCATGGTCGTACGATGCGTACGCGAAGGTCGGCATCACGCAGTTCGGGGACATCGAGGGTAACTTCCTCGGCCAGCCGCAGATGGACAATGCGCTGAACGTCGTTCCAAACCCCGCGACCGGCGGCGTGGCCGGCGTGCCGACCGGTGCCCCGGTCTGCGCCGCGGCTCTGCCGGGCGGCTCAGCCCCCACCTGCGTGCCCTGGAATATCTGGTCGCCGAACTCCGTCACGGCGGCGCAGCTCAAGTACCTCACGGTGCCGGCGACCTGGAGCACAACGGCCACGGAATACATCGTTTCCGACTCCGTCACCGGCGACCTCGGCAAGTACGGGGTCAAGATTCCGACCGCCAAAGACGGTTTGTCCGTCAACGTCGGCACGGAGTATCGAGAGGAGAAATTCGATTTCAGCCCGGATTACATTTTTGCCAACGGACTGACGGGCGGCGGCGCCCCGTCCGAGGCCATCGCCGGCGGATTCCATGTATTTGAGGCATTCACGGAAATGCGCCTGCCGATCATCAATGACATGCCGGCCGCCTACAACCTCTCGGCGGAGGGGGGCTATCGGTATTCGAGCTACACGGAAGGGTTCAACACCAATACCTACAAGATGCAACTTGAATGGGCGCCCATTCAGGACATTCGGTTCCGCGGGGGCTACAACCGCGCGGTTCGCGCACCGAACATCGACGAGCTGTACGAGCCGCCGGTGGTGGGCGCGGGCGGCACGGCGGATCCCTGCTGGGGTACGGCGCCCAGCCTCACGGAAGCTCAGTGCGCCTTGACACATGTGTTGCCTGCCCAATACGGCCATCTGGCCGTGAACCCGGCGGCGCAGATCAACACCCAGGTGGGCGGCAATCCCAACCTGACGCCGGAAATCGCGGATACCTACACCTACGGCTTCGTCTTTCAGCCGACGTTCGTTCCGAATCTGGTGGCTTCGCTCGACTTCTTCAGCATCAAGATCAAGAACACGATCACGTCGCTGTCGTCGAACACCATCGTCAC
>JBARBX010000499.1:0-5053 GCA_049793535.1 Steroidobacteraceae bacterium
CACGGCGCGCGGGGACGATATCGACCGCATCGTCGGCCTCGAACTCGGGGCCGACGACTATCTGAGCAAACCCTTCAATCCGCGCGAGCTCGTGGCGCGCATCCGCGCCATTCTGCGCCGCGCCAGCAACCGCACCGGAAAATCGGCGGTGCCCGACGAGCTCACCGTCGGTCCGATCACGCTGAACGCCGGGACGCACCTGGTTCACGTGGCCGGCAAGCCGGTGCCGCTCACCGGCGCCGAATTCCGCGTGCTCGAGCTGCTCATGCGCTCCGCCGGCCAGGTGATCTCCCGCGAAGCGATGACCGAGCAGGCCCTCGGCCGCAAGCTCGTGGCCTACGACCGCAGCATCGATACCCATATCAGCAATTTGCGCCGCAAGCTCGAACTGGAAGCCGGCAAGAATCCGGAGATCAAGAATGTCCGCGGTTCGGGCTATACGCTCACCTGGGCTCATGCATAGCCTGTTCCTGCGGATCTTCATGCTGTTCATGATCGCGATGGCGCTCATCGTCGGCGGCAGCATCGCCATCACCTTCTCCATCGCGGCGCGCGAGTACGAGGCGCCGGAATTGCAGCGCCGTCCGCCCGTGGCCGCCAAAGCCTCGCAGGCGCTGGCGCACGGCGGCATCGGCGAGCTGAAGCACTGGCTCAAAGCGAACGAGAATTCCATGCCGGACCGCGATCTGTATGTCATCGGCGCGGATGGCGCGGATATCCTCGGCCGGCGGCTGACGGAAAGCGCCGCTCGGCGCTTGGAATTCTTCAGCCGCGACGAATTCGTCAACCGTCGCCAGTCCCGCGCCGCGCCGCAGATCTCCGGCGCCGACGGCTCGGTGTACACCGTGCTCATGGTGCCGCGGCGGCCGAGCATCTTCGGCGCTTTGAGCCTGCCGGAGATCTCCCTGACAATTCTGTGCATCGCCTTGGGCGTGAGCGCGCTCACGAGCTGGTGGCTGGCGCAGCATCTGAGCGCACCCATCCGGCGCATCCAAGAGGGCGCGCGCGCGCTGGCGTCGGAAAATATCCACGTGCGCGTGAGCGCCGGCCTCGAGGGGCGCAGGGACGAACTCGCGGTTCTGGCGCGCGATTTCGACGCCATGGCGGATCGCCTGCGCGCCAATCGCGGCGCCATCACTCAGCTCTTGCGGGACATCTCCCACGAGCTGCGCTCCCCGCTCGCCCGGATGCGCGTGGCTCTGGGCTTGGCCCGCCAGCCGCCCGCCGACCTCGCGCGTCAACTGGATCGACTGGAGCGCGAGATCGAACGGCTCGACTCGCTGATCTCCCAGGTCTTGAAGCTCGCACGCCTGCACGGCACCGACGCGCCCTTCGTGCGCGAGGCGTTCGACCTCGACGAGGTGATCGAGGAGGTGGTGCGCGACGCGAACTTCGAGGGCGCTGCCAAAAACTGCGCGGTCAACCTGCGCGGTGCCGCGCATTCGACCGTCAACGGCAACCGCGATCTCGTGCGCAGCGCCGTCGAGAACGTGCTGCGCAATGCGGTGCGCTACAATCCGCAGGATGCGCCCGTCGAGGTCGCGGTTGCGCGCAACGCGGCCGGCGTCGAGATCTCGGTTCGGGACCGGGGACCGGGAGTGCCCAATCGGGATCTCGAGCGCATATTCGAGCCCTTCTACCGGGTTGCCGAGTCGCGGGACCGCGATTCGGGCGGCGACGGCATCGGGCTCGCGATTACCGCTCAAGTGATGAAGGCCCATGGCGGCTCCGCCAATGCGGCCAACGCAGAGGGAGGCGGTCTCGAAGTGCGGCTCAACTTGCCGATGAGCGCCCTCGCTGTTTAGAGTCAGAGGGTGAGCCTATTCGAACAAGCCTGCAAGTACATCCCGGGCGGGGTCAATTCACCCGTTCGCGCCTTTCGGGGCGTCGGCGGCGAGCCGATCTTCTTCCGCAAGGCCGCGGGCGCCTACCTG
This sequence comes from Steroidobacteraceae bacterium, assembly GCA_049793535.1. Classification (GTDB taxonomy): domain Bacteria; phylum Pseudomonadota; class Gammaproteobacteria; order Steroidobacterales; family Steroidobacteraceae; genus Bog-1198. The sequence goes on from JBARBX010000499.1 coordinate 1,935, forward strand.
ACCGCGGCCGACGGACGCCGCTACCTCGACTACGTCGGTTCCTGGGGACCGATGATTCTGGGCCATGCTCACCCACAGGTGATCGAAGCGGTGCAGGCGGTCGCCGCCGACGGCCTGTCCTTCGGCGCACCGACCGAAATCGAGACCGCGCTGGCCCGCCGGGTGATCGAACTCATGCCCTCCCTGGATTTGGTGCGCTTCGTGAGCTCGGGCACGGAAGCGACCATGAGCGCGATTCGCCTGGCGCGCGGCTTTACCGGGCGCGACACCATCGTCAAGTTCGAAGGTTGCTATCACGGACACTCCGACTCGCTGTTGATCAAGGCCGGCTCGGGAGCCCTGACCCTGGGGGTTCCCACCTCGCCCGGCGTGCCCAAGTCTCTCGCCCAACATACGGTCACTCTGAATTTCAACGATGCCGACCAGGTTCGCGAGGTGTTTCGGCAGATCGGCGGGCAAATCGCCTGCATCATCGTCGAGCCCGTGGCCGGCAACATGAACTGCGTGCCGCCCGTACCCGGCTTTCTCGAGACCTTACGCCACGAATGCGATCGCGCCGGGGCATTGCTCATATTCGACGAGGTGATGACCGGTTTTCGCGTCGCCTTGGGCGGGGCACAGGCGCTTTACGGTGTGCGTCCGGATCTCACCACTCTCGGCAAGATCATCGGCGGCGGCATGCCGGTCGGAGCGTTCGGCGGACGCCGCGACATCATGCAGCGCCTCGCGCCCTTGGGTCCCGTGTACCAGGCCGGCACTCTGTCCGGCAATCCGGTGGCCATGACCGCCGGTCTCGTCACCTTGAATCTCTTGTCGGCGCCGGGATTCCATCAGCGCCTGCAGGCGGCCACCGACGGCTTAATGGGGCGGCTCAAGGAGTCTGCGGTCCGCGCGGGCGTCGCGCTCAGCGTGAATCACGTGTGCGGGATGTTCGGGTTCTTCTTCACCGCCGAAAACCCCGTCGAGCGCTACGGCCAGGTGATGGCCTGCGACGTCGAACGCTTCAAGCGTTTCTTCCACGGCATGCTTGCCGAAGGAGTCTACTTGGCGCCGTCCGCATTCGAAGCGGGCTTCTTGTCGGCGGCGCACACGCCAGCCGACATCGACGCGACGATCGCCGCGGCAGGCCGCGTCTTCGCCACCCTTAACTGATGCGCTCCTTCGCCTGATGCGCTCCTTCGCCTGATGCGCGCCTTCGCCCGGTTCCTGGGTGCCATCCTCATCGCCGGTTTGTTGGGCGCGGCGCTCGCCTATCCCGCCTATGAGCTCACGTCGAAGTTCGCCTCTTGGCCGTTTCATCGCGTCGCGAGCCGGATCGCAATGCTAGTGTTGGCGCTGGCGCTCGTGTTTTTGTGCCGCCGGATGCGGCTCACCAACCGGCGCGATTTCGGATATGGCGTGATCTGGCGCCGCTTCCTCAAACTCTGCCTGCTGTGGGGAGCGGTCGGCGTGGCGACGGCAAGCGTGGGCGCGGCATTTCTGCTGATGACGCACCTGCGCCTCCCGGCACCGGATTTCATTGCCTCCGGCCCGAATCTCGCACGCGCGTTGCTCACCGCGCTCGGTTCCGGTGTCGCCGTCGCGCTCATCGAGGAGACCGTGTTTCGCGGCGTCATGCACACCGCGATCGAGCGCGAGTCGGGGCCGTGGACGGCAGCGCTCCTGACCGCGCCGCTGTTTGCCGTCCTGCACTTCGTCGCCAAGGCGAGAATCGCGCCGCAAGACGTCGGCTGGGGCAGCGGCTTCGATTTACTGCTGCTGTCGTACGCGCCCTTGGGTCACCCGACACTGGTGCTCGACGTCTTTTTGTCGTGGTTGGCGATCGGACTGATCTTGAGCCTGACCCGCGTGCTCACCGGCAATGTCGCGGTGGCGATCGGGCTGCATGCCGGCTGGGTGGTGGTGCTGCGCATGCTGCAGCTCTGCACCGTCGGCGGCAGCTCACCGCCGTACGCCGCGTGGGTGAGTCACTTCGACGGGCTGCTTGGGCTTTGGCTGCTGCCGTGGGGCTTGTGTGTGGCCGCCGCGCTCTGGCTCACGCGTGCTTTATGGGTGCCGCCGGCGCGAGCGGGCTGAGCACGTCGAGCCGCCGGATCGGATCGTCGAGCTCCAGAACCGATTGCTTGTCTGCGAGCGGAATCGGCAGGATCTCGGCGAGCCGGTACCCCACCCAGGCGGCATCGTCCGGGCGCATCTCGATTCCCTCATATACCTCGCCGAGCTGCGGAAGAACATTCTTCAAGAGTTCGGCCAGCCGAACGTGCCGCGCAGGCACCGGCACCGGGGCGTCGGGCGTCAATCGCTCGACTTCGGCGAGATTGAGCCCGTCGGCTTGGCGGCCGCGGCTGCGAATACGGAAACGCTGTCCCCCGACGCACGACAGGCCGAGCAGGCCGTCCGACAACTGATGAAAATCGACGATGTCCGCGAGCGTCCCGACCTCGCTGGATTCATAGACCACACCGAAGCTCGCACCCTCGCGCATGCAGCGTCCCACCATGTCGACGTAGCGGGTCTCGAAAATTCGCAGCGGCAGCGGTCCGCCGGGGAACAGCACGATATTCAGTGGGAACAGCGCAATCACCGCTTGGGAGCCTGTCTGGACCGCAGCGTGGCGAGCAGCTTGTCGTGCAACCCGCCAAACCCTCCGTTGCTCATCACCAGAATGTGATCGCCCCGGCGGCTGTCTTCGGCGAGGCCGAGGGCTAATGCCTCCACGCTCGCCCCGAAGCGCGCGCGATCGCCCAAGACGGCCACCGCTCCGGGCAGGTCCCACCCCAAGTCCGGTGGGTTCAGGAACCAAGTTACATCCGCCGAGCGCAGCGCCGGCGCCAACTGCTCGCGATGCACGCCGAGCTTCATGGTGTTCGATCTCGGTTCCAACACCGCGATGATGCGGGCGCTCCCGACCCGGGCACGCAGCCCCCGCAGCGTGGTTTCGATGGCCGTCGGGTGATGCGCGAAGTCGTCATACACCGTGACCTCGTCGACGACGCCGCGAATTTCCATGCGGCGCTTGACGCCGCGGAAGCGCCCGAGCGCCTGCGCGGCCCGCGCAGGCTCCACTCCCACGTGCCGCGCCGCCGCGATCGCCGCCAACGCATTCATGACATTGTGTT
>JBARBX010000500.1:0-5722 GCA_049793535.1 Steroidobacteraceae bacterium
TGGTGATGAAGCCGAAGGTCACTTTCACCCCTTCGCCCGACAGCGTTTCGAGGAGCTGCAGCCCCGTCATGTTGGGCATGTTCCAGTCGGAGAGGACCAGATCCGGCTTCGAGGCCTTGATCGACGCCAGTGCCTTGGCGCCGTCATCGACCTCGGAAATCTCATGCCCTTCAAATCCGGCAAGTCGCAGTGTTTTCTTGACGATCATGCGCATGGCGGTGGAATCGTCGACAATCAAAATTTTCATCTATAGGCTCCGGCTATCCGCAATGGCGCGGCGGTCGTGGTGGCAATTGATTAATCGGCCGAGTCCGAGGGTTCTTGAACGCTTTGCGACGCAAACTTTAGGCCGATTGACTGCTGCGGTGCAGCGATTCCGGGCGTATATTCGTGAGCTCGACGATGCGCGCGGCGATCTGCTGCAGGGGATGCAGCGACTGCACGGCGCCGAGTTGCCAGGCCGCGCCCGGCATGCCCCACACGACGCTGGATTTCTCGTCCTGGGCAATGGTCAACGCGCCCGCTTCGCGCATTTCCTTCATTCCCTCGGCGCCGTCGCGGCCCATACCGGTGAGCATGACTCCGATTGAATTGCGGCCGGCACTCTGCGCCACCGACCGAAACAGCACATCGACGGAGGGGCGGTGCCGATTGACCAGGTCTCCGTCATTCAAGCGGCATTGATAACGCGCGCCGTCGCGCACCACGATCAGGTGCTGATCCCCGGGTGCGATGTAGACATGGCCGGCCAGAATGGGCTGGCCGTCGCTTGCTTCGCACACGTTGAGTACCGAGCTCGCGTCCATCCGGTGCGCGAACGGACCGCTGAAGGCCTTCGGGATGTGCTGAGCGATGACGATCCCCGGAACGTCCGACGGCAGGCACATCAGAACCTGCTTGATGGCTTCCGTGCCGCCCGTGGACGCCCCGATGGCGATGATGCGATCGGTGGTCGCGAAATGCGTGGGCGCGCTGCGCTTCGGCAGCACCGCGTCGGCATCGTGGCGGTCCGCGACCACCAATGACGGGGTCTCCAGCAGCGGCCGCACCTTGGCGTGCGCGGCCATCTTCACTTTCGAGACGATCTCCCCGGCGGCCTCCCTGATGCCGTGCGTGACGTCGACCGCGGGCTTGGCAACGAAATCGACCGCGCCGAGGGCCAGTGCATCGAGCGCCACGGCCGCGCCATTCTGTGTGAGGGAGGAGCACATCACCACCGGCATGGGGCGCAGCCGCATGAGGTTGCGCAGAAACGCGAGCCCGTCCATCCGCGGCATCTCCACGTCGAGAGTGAGCACGTCCGGATTGAGCAATTTGATCTTCTCGCGCGCCACATACGGATCCGGGGCGGAGCCCACCACTTCGATGGCCGGATCGGAATTCAGAATCTCGGTCAGCAACTGACGCATCACCGCGGAATCGTCGACCACCAGCACGCGAATTTTCTTGTCCATAGTGGTGCGTCTCTCAGAACAGTTCCACGGACCCGGAGTCGACCTGCGCATTGGTCGGGGCGAACTCCCGCTCGCGCTCGAACACCGCGCGGTTGACCGTCGAAGTCAGGCGCTTCACGCGCACCTTGCCGGTCGCGGGGCTGTAGTAGACCTTGCGGGCAAAAACGTCGCCGAGATCCTCGGCGCTGATGAGAAAGCCCTCGGTCTTGAGGTACTCGCGGACGAATTGCGCATTGCGTCCGCCGACGTCGAGCGCCATATCGAGCACCTTGCCGCCGCCGATCACCTTGAACTCCAGATTCGCCCTCTGGCCGCCGAGCGTCATGATGTCGTTGATCAGCCGCTCCATGGCGACGTTGCCGTAGCGCGTCGCGGAGCTGACGAGATTTTCCGCCCACGCGCTGGTGCCGCCCGACCGGTCGAGCGGCAGCATGAAGTGATTCATGCCGCCGATCCCCAGTTTGCGTTCGCGCACGCAGGCCGACACGCACGAGCCGAGCACGGTGAAGATGGCCTCGTTGTGGCGCGTGACGTAGTAATCGCCCGGCAGCAATTTGGCGACCGATACGCCCAGATCCGGGTCCCAGGTGCGGCGGATGTGTCCGAATTGCGGCAGCGCCGGCGGCAGCGGCGGCGCGGCGAGCTCCATCCTCAAGGTGGAATCGGATGCGCTCATTCCACCCGCCGGTACACGGTCCGTCCCACGAGCTTGTAGCGGCGGGTCACGTTGAGCAGATTCTCCGAGTGGCCGATGAACAGCCAGCCGCCCGGCTCCTGCAGTTCGGCCATGCGGTCGAACAGCCGCCGCTGTGTGGGCTTGTCGAAATAGATCACGACGTTGCGGCAAAAGATAACATCGAAGGGCCCCTTCATGGGCCAGGGATCGAGCAGATTTAGCTGCTTGAAGGTGATGAGAGACTTGAGGGTGGGCGCAGCCTCGGAGAAACCCGGGCGACCCGCGGCTTGCGCAAACCATTTCCTGACGCGCTCGCTCGACACGCCCTTGAATCGGTCGGCCGGATAGACGCCCTCCGACGCCGTGGCCACCACCTTGGAGTCGATGTCCGTGGCGAGCAGCTTGACGTCCCAATTGGCGAGACGCCCCATGGCCTCGCTCAGGACCATCGCCAAGGAATAAGGCTCCTCGCCGGTCGAACAGCCCGCCGACCACAGGCGCAGGCGCCGCGTGGCCGAGCGCTTGGACTCGATCTGCGGCAGCGCCTCCGTGGCCAGTTGCTCGAAGTGATAGCTCTCGCGGAAGAACGACGTCAGATTCGTCGTGATGGCATTGGTCAACTCCTCGATTTCCGCGGGTTCTCCGGTTTCGACCAGTTGGCAGTATTCGGCGAACGACTCCAATTTCAGCTTGCGCAGCCGCCGCGCGAGACGCCCGTAGACGAGCTCCCGCTTCGCCTCCGAGAGCGCGATTCCGGTGCGGGCGTGTACGATTTCGCGCAAGCGCTTGAATTCCGCGTCAGTGAACTCGAACTCCTGCTCGATGGATGGCGTACTCATGATTACTCGAATAGACCGAGGTCGGTGAGGAAGAGCTCCGCGGCCTCCCCCGAATTGGGTGCGGCTTCGTGTCCGTGCTCGAGCTCGCGCGCCACCAGGCGCGTGAATAGCGCGCGCTCTTCGGCCATGCTGAAGGCGCGGAATTGCTTTTCACGCAGCATGCGCCAGGACTCCGCCGAGTCCGCGCGGCTCGTGTCACCCAGGTGCTCGTGCAGCAAGCGCAGCGATTCCGCGACGTGCGCAAGCCCCTGCATGACCCGGTCGTGGGATTGAACGGCGACGACGACGGCGGACATCTTGCAGCTCAACGCCTCGGCCGCCGGGTCTGGTGCGGCGCCTGCGCGCGGTTGCCGCGGGCCGAATAAATCGGCGAGCGAGGCGAGCAGTTGATCGCTGGCCAGGTTGTCGCTGCTCAGGCACGCGTCGACCTGGGCGGCGGCCCAATTCAACCAGAGACGGCACTGTTGCACGCCGACGCTGGTCGATTCGGACGGCGCCGGCATCGATTCGTCGCTCGCGCTCGCGCCGCTCTTGAGGTCAGGCAGCGACATGGCCGCGATTTTCCGCGGGCTCGGCATCGGGGAAATGCAGCATCTCGGCCACTCCCACCAAAGCGGCGGTGCGGCGCAGCGCCTGCGATGCACCGTGCCAGGTGCAGGCAATGCCGCGCTCCTTGCTGGTGCGCCACAGGCTGGTGAGCAGCTGCAATATCGCCGTGTCGATTTCCTCGACGCGGGTACCGTCGACCACGAGCTGCCGGCCCTGTGCAAGGCGCTTCACCAGCACGCGATGCAGATCGGCGGCCTGCACGATCGTTAAACGGTCGTCGAGCACGACGCGCGACAGCCGCGGCGCCTTCGTCGATTTCGCGGAGCGCGGCGGCTTCTTCTTGCTCACGCTGCTGCGCCTGCCGGCATGGTTTCGTCGACGATGCTGTTGCCGATGAGCCGGTCGATGTCGAGCAGGATCAGCATCTTCTCCTCGATCGTCGCCAGCGCCTTGACGAACACCGTGTCGACGCTGCCGCAGACGTCCGGCGGCGGCTTGGTGTCGGCCGCGTCCACGTTGTAGACCTCGGACACGGCATCGACGACCACACCGACCGTGCGCTCGCCGCGCCCGTTCATCACGCGCATCACGATGACCACCGTGGTGGGCCCGAAGTCGATGGTCTCGAGCCCGAAGCGGCGCCTCAGGTCGAGGATGGGAACCACGGCGCCGCGCAAATTGATCACGCCCAGGACGTAGTCAGGGGTGTGCGGTATGCGGGTCACCTTGTCCCAGCCCTTGATCTCCTGAACCCGCAGGATGTCCACGCCGTACTCTTCGCCGGCGAGCATGAATGTCAAATATTGCTCGCTGGTATCGGTACCGGATTTATCCGCACCCGCCGTAGTTTTCGCCGTACTCATATGCTCCATACCTCTATGACTTGCCGCACCCGTAAAACCGTTTCACGAAAATACCCGCCCGCCGCTGCGCTATGCCGCGTGCGCCGAAATCGCGCTGCCGCTCCGATTGATGACCGAGCGGATCAGGCCCGGAACGTCGATGATCAGAGCCACCGTACCGTCGCCCAAAATGGTCGCACCGGCGATTCCCGATACCGATTTGAAATTCGATTCCAGGCTCTTGATCACGACCTGCTGCTGCGCCAGCAAATCGTCCACGAGCACGCCGGCGCGCTTGCCGTCGGATTCGACCACCACCAGCAATCCGTCCTCGGCGCTTCTACTGTCGGGCTCGACGCCGAACTGGTCGCATAGCTTGACGACGGGCAGATACTCCTCGCGCAGACGAAATACCTCGGTGCCTCCCACCAATTTGTTGACCCGCTCCCGCGGTACCTGGATGGTTTCGACGATGGCCAACAGCGAGATGATGTAGATCTCCTTGCCGACCCGCACCAGCTGTCCGTCGAGGATGGCGAGCGTGAGCGGCAGGCGGATGCGGATGGTGCTGCCGGATCCTTCCTTGGAGGAAATCTGCACGTGGCCGCCCAGATCGTTGATGTTCCGCCGCACCACGTCCATGCCCACGCCGCGGCCCGACACGTCGCTGATCTGCTCTGCGGTGGAAAACCCGGGCATGAAGATCAGATTGTCGACCTGCTCGTCGGTGAGCTCCTGGTCGGCGGCGACCAGGCCCCGTTCGCGGGCCTTCTGCAATATCTTGGTCTTGTTGAGACCGGCGCCGTCGTCCCGCACCTCGATGATGATGTTGCCACCCTCGTGAAATGCCGCAAGCTCGAGCGTGCCCGTCTCCTGCTTGCCGGCGGCGAGGCGCCGATCCGGCACTTCGAGGCCGTGGTCGAGCGCATTGCGCACCAGGTGCACCAGCGGATCGCTGATCTTCTCGAGCACGGTCTTGTCGAGTTCGGTGCCCTCGCCGGAGAGCTTGAGCTCGACCTTCTTGCCGAGCTTGCGCGAAAGATCGTGCACGATGCGCGGGAAGCGGTTGAACGCGAAGCTGATCGGCAGCATGCGAATCTGCATCACGCTCTCTTGCAATTCCCGCGTGTTGCGCGCGAGTTGCGAGAGTCCCTGACGCAGCCGGTCCAGATCGTCCGGATCGATGCCGTCGGCGAAACCGGAGAGCATGGATTGGGTGATCAGAAGCTCGCCGACCAGGTTGATGATGCCGTCGACCTTTTCGGTGGCCACGCGGATGGATCCCGACTCGGCGGCGGCTTTCTGCACCGGAGCTCCGGCCAGCGCCGCGCCACGCTCGGCCTCCGCGGGGGCCGCCGGCTT
>JBARBX010000501.1:0-2036 GCA_049793535.1 Steroidobacteraceae bacterium
TGATCCTTGCGCGGCGTCATGCCGCCGCGGACGCCCGGAGTCATGATCACGATGTAGCCGCCGCCGTGGGCGGCGAGCGCGGGACCGGCCACGGCGGTAAGCGCGAGTGCGGCCGCGATGTATCCTCGTCTTTTTATTTGCTGCATCGCCACAGGAGATACTAGCCCGCAGAAACCGGCTTGCGCAAGATCACCCGAGCCGTTGTCCGAGAAATCTGAAGGTCCGGTCCCATGCCTGCTGCGACCAGGCCGGGTCGTACTGGGTGGCGGGGATACGGTGCGGCCCCACGGCGGTCTCGTTGGCGAAGGCATGATGTGCCAGATAGCGATGGAATTCGAAAGCGACCCCGGCGGCACGCAGCTTGTCCTCCAAGCGGTCGATGGTGGCGATGGGGAAAAACTCATCCTGCGTCGCCCAATGCCCCAGCAGCGGCGCCTTGATTTTGGCCGCATCGATGTACTCGAGCGGAGGGCAGCCGTACCAAACCACCGCTGCGTCGATCTCCGCAGCCATGCAGACGCTGAGCAGAGTCAGGGCGCCTCCCATGCAAAAGCCGATCACGGCGACCTTGATGCGGCGCGCCTTCAGGTATTGCACGGCGCCGCGAATATCCTGGGACGCGGCATCGCCGAAATTGAGGCCGGTCATCAAGTGGTGTGCCTCTTCGGCCTCGACGGTGGCCTTACCGCGGTACAGATCGGGGACGAGGGCGGCATATCCCGCTACGGCTAAGCGGTCGGCGACACCGCGAATCTGTTCGTTGAGCCCCCACCATTCCTGGATCACGACGATTGCCGGCGCAGCGGCAGGATGTGCCGGCTCGGCAAGATAGCCCGATGCTGTTTTTCCGTCAGGGCGATTGAAGGAGACTGTCGTGCCCATTGCCTTTCCCTGGATGCCGAGGAGGATCGATACGTTCACACAATAGCGAACCGCGGGCAAGAAATGCTAGGGTAGTGTGAAAACACTGCGCGTCCATGCGCATGGAGGGTGGCCGTGTCGGCTGGGCGCTGGTTATTCTGCGGCTTGGCGGTTGTGCTGCTGACGACCGCGGTGCGGGCGGACAATTTCGCCAACGCATATTACGACGCCCGCAGGGACCAAATCGTCGTGACCATGACTTACCGCGGCACCAATCCGGATCATGCGTTCTCGCTGAAATGGGGGCAGTGCAAGGAGCCAGCAGACGGCAGTACGCGCCAGATCGTCGCGGAGGTCCTCGACAGTCAGTGGCAGGATGCGGCGACCCGAAGCTTCAAGAAAACGACACGCTTCAGCCTCGCCGATTTGCAGTGTCGACCGGCAAAGCTGACATTGAGAACCGCGCCGCGATTCTATTACATGCTGCAGATTCCCGCGCGGGCGAGCGTGTCCCCGTAACATTTCCGTGGAGCCGGCAATGAGTGTGGCGAGCGTCAAAAGCGACCTGGAACCTCCGGTTTTACTGCGGGTGGCGAACGGAACGGCCTACCTGACCCTGAATCGCCCCGCCCAGTACAACGCGCTATCCGAGCAGATGCTGGCCGCGTTGCACGGCGCCCTCGAAGGACTCGCAGCCGATCCATCGGTGCGCGTCGTGGTATTGGGCGGCGCCGGAAAGGCGTTTTGCGCGGGCCACGATCTTAAGCAAATGAAGGCGAACCGGCGCGCGGAGTACTATCAGCGTTTGTTCGACGATTGCAGCCGATTGATGATGAGGATTCAAACGCTGCCTCAGCCCGTCATTGCCCGGGTGCACGGCATCGCCACAGCCGCGGGTTGTCAGCTAGTGGCCATGTGCGACCTTGCGGTCGCCGCCGCCGATGCGCGCTTTGCGGTATCCGGCGTCAACCTGGGACTGTTCTGTGCGACGCCGTCGGTTGCGCTCACGCGCAACGTAAGCCGCAAGGCTGCGTTCGAAATGCTCATGACGGGTGAGTTCATCAGCGCAGCGACCGCGATGGAGCGCGGTCTCATCAATCGCAGCGTGGCGGCGGATCGCCTCGACCAAGAGATCCAGGAACTCGCGGCTTCGATTGCCGCCAAGCCGCCAGTGG
>JBARBX010000502.1:0-4438 GCA_049793535.1 Steroidobacteraceae bacterium
TCGCCGTCGTCGCCGCCGCCTGAGTGTCTCCGACCACATTGGGTACTGCGACCGGCGGGGGGCCGGACGAGACGACCAGATTGACCGCGGAACCCTTCGATACACTGGTGCCGGCGGCGGGGCTCTCGCTGATGACGGTCCCGGCGGCCACCGTGCCGCTCGACTGCATCGTGACTGTGCCGACGACCAGGCCCGCGCCGGTGATCGCCGTCGCCGCCGCCGCCTGGGTGTCTGCAACCGCATTGGGCACCGAGACGGAAGCGGGAGGAGGGGTGCCGCTGGAACCGCCGGAGCCGCCGCAGCCCGAAATCGCCAACGCCAGGCAGGCCGTTGCCAACCAAGTGCTCAGAATCTTCATGAGTATCCCCGCGATTATTAGGCGTATGGCACCGCTGGCATGCCTGCCCGGATTTCTGTTGTGCTCCGCGATGCTATCCAGGCAGCAAAGGCGCGACTCTCAAATTCGCGTCATCGTTACTCGAAATTGCGACATTTCGGGTCGCGGACGCGTGCCGGCATTGGAATTTTCGAAGTAGCGAGGAAGCCGTGATCGAGCACATTGCACGCTTGCCCGCGAAGATGCCGACGTCGAACCAGCATCGGTTGTCATCGGCGCGTCCGACGATACCCCTATCGATGGGGACCTAATTTCGGGAGTCCGTAATGCCGTATTTCAAGAAAGATGGCGTTATTATCTGACTCGTGGGAACGGGTCGTGCTGAGGGAAAATTACTATGGCGGGCTTCGGTATGTCAGTCAACGTCCTATCCATTCGGATGAAACGATTGTTGATAGGTTCCCTGATTTTCGTGGCGGGCTCGCCGGCATTTGGTCAAGCAATTACGTTAGGCGCTTCCCCGCCGGCAGTCAGCAGCAAGGCTTTCAATACGGTCGCAGTGTCGGACGTAAAAGCGGGGACCTATCCAAGTCAATTTGTGCTCGGCAAGAACTGTAAATCCTCATGGAGCCTCAGCACACATAGGTTTGTGAACGGCAACGGAATAGGCACCGGGTCTGGAGGCGTAAGGTTTCCAGTCTTTGGTATCTTAAACTGTACCGGCTTGGCACCCGATGGTTTTTCGGTATATGCATCGACAACGACACTTTTGACGAGCATTGAGACCGACAAGGCATCACATGTCGGCGGATATCAAATTGAATCCAGCCGGTCCGTCAAAGCAGGCAGCGTTATCCCAACACTGATGTTTCTAGATCAGAATGGTGGTTATTCTATATTGTCCATCTCGCCAACAAGAACATCAAATGACAAAACCGATGCGGCCGCGTCACAGCCATGGTTGATTATATCCGATGATCATCTAAAGCCAGTTGATAAGAACCGGGTCCTGCAAGCATGGACGGAATCAACTTCGAGCGTGCGGTCGATGCTCGCGATACCCGGGATATTTAAGTGACAGTTCTCGTAATTCGGCGGCTCGTGACGCGAGCGTTGGGAGGTAACCTCACGCAAGGGACGCTTCGCAGCAAACGTCCTCTTGTGACATGTGCGGAGACTGGCGCGGGCGGCTGCCGGCGTACACGTGCCCGAGGTGCTCATCCCAAGTGACATTTGCGCTGACCGACCTGTGCAAGTTCTCCCGGATCAGTCGGGCGCAATTCTCTTTGGGTGTTTGTTGCTACGACGGCGCTGGCGTCGCGCAGGACTACGCTGCCGCGGTAAGCTGGCTTCTATTGGCATCTCAGCAGGGTGATGCCCAGGCTCAGTGCCGTCTCGCCTTTTGCTACCTGACCGGTGAGCTGGCTTCACAAAGCGGCAGCGCAAGGAAGCGCGACTGCCGTGGCAGGACTGACGCAGCTCGGGGTGACTCAATGACGAGATCTTGGAGCGCGTCGCGCCGGCGATGCGCTGGTTCGACAACCCGGCCGCGAGCCGCTGTTGCGCGTGGCGGCCAGAGGCGGATTGATCGGATCAATTCCAGCGTTTGTTCGGTTATGGATTCGTGTCATGTTTGTGCAAAAGGGGGAATCTGAATCATGGAAGACGTGGTGGTCATTATTACGTTGGCCGGTTGGCTCAGCGTTCTACTGTTGGTCAGCTTCGCAAAGAGTTGGCGATCGTCCAGGGCGTTGCTGGCGCTGGTGGTGCTGTGGATCGTCGGCAAGGGACTGCTGCTCCTGTCAGGCAGGAGCTGGGTAAGGGAGCTGGATTTTACCAATCCGTCTCTCTTCGGGATTGTGGGATTTACGAGCTTGCTCGCATTTGTCGTCTTGAAGCTCAGAGCCGCGCGGCGCAGCAATCATGGGCCTGATGGCGATTCGGACCGGAGGGACCCGTAATTTCTCCTGATATCGCCGGCAATCGCTGCGGCAGGCGACGTCGGAACTGCGATCACGGCTTTGCTCCTGCGTCAATCAGTAGCGCTTTGACATCTCCATACCCACCCTTCTGCGCCACCGCCAATGCACTCTCACCTGCGTTATTCTTGGCATCGACAACGGCACCTTTCGCAATTAGCGCCCGCGCGATATTGCCGTACCCGTAGCGGGCGGCGGCAATCAGCGCCGTATCCCCATTGATCGCCCCGACATTCACATCCGCACGACCAGCGAGCAATATCTGCACTTCATCCAGGTGCCCCTTGAATGCTGCCAGCATCAGCGCCGTGACGCCCCTGGTTGTTCGCAAGTTTACGTCGGCACCCTTTGCAATTAACAGCTGAACCTCGGCGCTGTCACCCACCAGGATCGCCACCATCAACACCGTGCTTCCATTGATCTGCCTGGCATCAATGTTGGCTCCGCGATCCAGCAACAGCAGTACTACATCGCTGCGATTCGGCTTACATGCCGCCATGAGCGCAGTGGCTCCCTTGATCGTGCTTGCATTGACGTCAGCCCCGTCGGCCAGCAATAGCCGCGCGACATCGGCGCGTCCCGTTGCAACGGCCGCCATCAGTGCTGTCGTGCCGTCACTTGTTTTGGCGTTCGAGCTTGCCCCGTTTGCAATCAACGTCTGAATTTGCTGCACATCGCCACGACCGGCGGCGGCAATCAGGTCTTCCTCCGGGCCGGCCAGCACCGCGCGAACATACCCGAGCGCCAGCCCCAGCAACCCTACGAGGAGTACCGGCCCATTGCGCGGCGCCGAGCGGAGCAATCCGGCCGTTCTAGTCGCCAATATTGTACCCCCGAGTCTCAAGCTAGTGGACTTCCGTGATCTCGACCGACCAACTGCCAGCGAATTGAAAAGTCGTCGTATATCGCGTGGCGTCGCCAAGGCGTTGCTGGGAAACCAAGCGCATGTTATCCGGCCTCGCCCTGCCTCGATAGGCTTTACCGGCTTCCACGAATACATCCTCGGTGATCGGAGTCCCGAAACTTCCGATGGCATTTGGCGCAAACGTGATCATGTGGTGGCCGGGCAGCAACAATAATGCTTTGGCAGGGCCGTTCTGAATCTTATGCTCGCTCAGAAAGCATTCGCCCCCAGTGATGGCCGGCAGGACACTGGAGCTATGCCACATCGGTACGGGCATGCCGTCAACCGTGGCTACTCTTATGGCATTTTTCGCCCAAATCTTCGCCCAGTCCCCGCCCACGTTCAGAACGCCAAACTGGTTTCGGGAAACCTTGAAAGCCGGGATAAGGCTCTCTGCGTCGACACCATTGAACACCGCAGCGGACAGTTGCGAACCGTCCGCTCCCTTAGCAAGCAGCGCCTTGACGACGTCGCCCCTGCCAAGTCTTGCCGCCAGAACCAACGCGGTCCACCCCCGGCTCGCCGCGGCAGTGACGTCCGCACCCTTCGCGAGCAAGGCCTGGACCACGCCGATGTTCCCGTATTCTGACGCCTCGATCAACGCAGTTCGACCGTTGCTCTCCCGCGCATTGACATCGGCGCCCTTCGCCAGCAGCGCCTGGACCACTTCGAGTTGATTCGACGTTACGGAATCGGTCTGCGCAGCAAATATCAGCGCTGTACTGCCATTGGTCATCCTGGCATTGACTTGCGCTCCGCTGTCCAGCAACAACCGGACCACATGGAGTTGCCCATGACATCGCCCCCCAAGGGCTATGGCCCTGGCTGCAAAATGATTGGACGCAAACATCAGTGCGGTACCGCCATCGCTGGTGGTCGCATTGACGTTAGCACCGTGAGCGAGCAGCACTTGCACCACCTCGAGCAATCCCCGCTGGGAGGCGGCCATCAGCGCGGTGCGGCCGTTGACTTCTGGCGTGTTGGCATCCAGTCCCGCTGCCAGCAGTCCCACCACTGCCTGTGCGTCCCCGCGTTCCGCTGCAGCGATCAGGCGCGTAGCATCCGGGCCCGGCGCCGTATTTTCCGTGACCACCCCGCCGGCGTCCAGTGCAAGCATGACCATGACATCCGTGTGCTTGGCCTCGGTCGCCAACTGCATTGCAGTCATTCCCTTATCGTTCGTTGCGTTCGACGCTGCTCCTTTTAGCAGCAGCAACT
>JBARBX010000503.1:0-5660 GCA_049793535.1 Steroidobacteraceae bacterium
GGTCGCCGCGGAGTCGACCATGGTCACGTGGCGCGGCAGTGCCGAGCGTATCGCCCCCGCGAGCGCCGGGAAGTGCGTGCAGCCCAGCACCAAGGTATCGGGAGCATCGTTGCTCGCGAAAATCGGATCCAGATAACGGTGGGCGACGGCCTCGGCGATCGGGCCCTCCGTCCAGCCCTCCTCCGCCATCGAGACGAACAGGGAACAGGCCTTGGAGGTGACGCGCGCGGCGGGATTCAACCGGTGTATGGCCGTCCGATAAGCGCCGCCGCCGATGGTGCCTTCGGTTGCGATGACCGCGATGTGCTGCGATGACGACGCCGCCACCGCTGCCTCGGCACCCGGCTCGATGACGCCGATGACGGGCAGTGCGGGGTGATGGTGGCGCAAGGCCTCGAGCGCGAAAGCCGAGGCGGTGTTGCAGGCGACCACCAGGCCGCGAATGCGGCGCTCGATCAGCGCGGCCGCGCATTGCAGGGAGTAGCGCACCACCGTCTCCGCACTCTTGGTACCGTAGGGAAGGCGCGCGGTGTCCCCCAGGTAGATGAAATTCTGCGCGGGCATCGCGCTGCGCAATGCGCGCAGTACGGTCAACCCGCCGACGCCCGAATCAAAGACGCCGATCGGAATCGCCGCCGTCAAGCTTCGGGCCGCATGTGCGGAAACAGCAGGACGTCGCGAATCGACGGCGAATTCGTATACAGCATGACCAGCCGGTCGACACCCAAGCCGAGTCCCGCCGTGGGCGGCATACCGTACTCCAGCGCCCGGACATAGTCCGCGTCGTAGTACATGGCTTCCTCGTCGCCGGCATCCTTGCGCTCGACCTGATCCTTGAAGCGCTGCGCCTGGTCCTCGGCGTCGTTCAGCTCGGAGAATCCGTTGGCGAGTTCGCGTCCGCCGACGAAGAACTCCCATCGATCCGTGATGAAGGGGTCCGCGTCATTGCGCCGCGACAACGGCGACACTTCGGCCGGGTAGGCATAGGCGAACGTAGGCTGCACCAAGGTGTGCTCGCCGGTTCTCTCGAATATCTCGATCTGCAATTTTCCCGGACCGTCGCCGGCCTTGTGGGGGATCTTTAGCTGATCGCAGACTCTGCGCAAATACGCCGCATCGCGCAGCGACATGGGGTCGAGATCCGGATTGTTGTCCAGAACGATCTCTTCGATGGTCCGGCGCGCAAAGGGAATCGACAGATCGATTTCGGTTCCTTGATACAGGAGCTTGCGCGACCCGACCATGGTATCGGCCAGGCCCTGGAACAGAGATTCGATCATCTCCATCAGGTCGTTGTAGTCCGCGTACGCCTGGTACAGTTCGAGCATCGTGAACTCGGGGTTGTGCTGGGTCGACACCCCTTCGTTGCGGAAATTGCGGTTGATCTCGTACACGCGCTCGAAACCGCCGACGGTGAGCCGTTTCAAATAGAGCTCGGGTGCGATTCGCAGGTACATGTGCGCATCGAGGGCGTTGTGATGCGTCTTGAAGGGCCGCGCGGCGGCGCCGCCCGGGATGGGATGCAGCATCGGCGTCTCGACTTCCAGGAAGCCCCGCGCGTCCAGAAACGCGCGCAGGTAGCGCACGATGGCCGTGCGAGTCTCGAACACGCGCCGGCTGTGCTCGTTCATGATCAAATCGACGTAACGCCGTCGGTAGCGCAATTCGGTATCGGCGATGCCATGCCATTTGTCGGGCAGCGGCCGCAGCGACTTGGTCAGCAGCACCAGGCGCTCCGCCCGCACCGACAGCTCGCCGGTCTTGGTGCGGAACAGGGTCCCTTCGGCGCCGACCACGTCGCCGACGTCCCAGCCCTTGAATTCGTCGTAGATCTCGCCGAGCGCCAGGCTTTGCAGGAAGAGCTGGATGGCGCCGCTCGAATCCTCGATCTTGGCGAAGCTCGCCTTGCCCATGATCCGCTTCGCGCGCATCCGGCCCGCCACTCTGACCCGAATCGCCGCCGCATCGAGCGCTTCGCCGCTCTTCTCGCCGTACGCCGTCAGTATGTCCGCGGCCAGCGCGTCGCGCCGGAAGTCGTTCGGAAAGGCGTTGCCGCGATCGCGAAGCTTCGCGAGCTTGGCGCGCCGCTCCGCGATCAGATGATTCTCGTCGTCGTTGTCGCTCATAATCCTTACGTCTCAAAGGCCCTGCTTCAGGCTGGCTTGCATGAATTCGTCGAGAGCCCCGTCGAGCACCGCCGTGGTGTTGCCGATCTCCACCCCGGTGCGCAGATCCTTGATCCGCGATTGATCCAGCACGTAGCTGCGGATCTGATTGCCCCAGCTCACGTCGGATTTGGAGTCCTCGAGCACCTTCGCGGCCGCGTTGCGCTTGTTGTACTCCAGTTCGTACAGCTTGGCCTTGAGCATTTTCATCGCGGTGGACCGGTTCTTGTGCTGGCTGCGCTCGCCCTGGCAGGCCACCACGATGCCGCTCGGCTCGTGCGTGATGCGCACCGCCGACTCGGTCTTGTTGACATGCTGTCCGCCCGCGCCGCTGGAACGATAGACATCGACGCGCAAATCGGCCGGATTGATGTCGATATCGATGTCGTCGTCCACCTCCGGCGAAACGAAGACCGAGGCGAACGAGGTGTGCCGCCGATTGCCGGAGTCGAACGGCGATTTCCGCACCAAGCGGTGGACGCCGGTCTCGGTACGCAGCCAACCGTAGGCGTAGTCGCCGGCGATGCTGATGGTCGCGCCCTTGATTCCCGCCACCTCGCCGTCGCTCTGATCGATGACCTCGGTCTTGAAGCCATGTCCGTCCGCCCATTTGAGGTACATGCGCAGCAGCATGGCGGCCCAATCCTGGGCCTCGGTGCCGCCCGCTCCGGCCTGAATGTCCAGAAACGCATTGTGGGAGTCCATCTTCCCGGGAAACATCCGCTGGAACTCGAGCAGTTCGACCTCGTGGGCCAAACGGTTGACATCGGCCTCGACTTCCCCGATCGCCCGCAGGTCCGATTCCTCGGCGGCGAGATCCAGGAGGTCCGCCGCGTCGCTCAGGGAACGCTTGAGCCGGTCCAGCCCCCCGACGACTTGCTCCAGCTTGGCGCGCTCCTTGCCGAGTTCCTGGGCGCGCTCAGGGTTGTTCCAAATGCCGGGCTGCTCGAGCTCGCGCTCTACTTCCTGCAGCCGCTCGTGCTTGTTGTCGTAATCAAAGATACCTCCTCAAAGAGTCGGTGCGCTCCTCGAGATCTTTGATGAACCGTTTGATTTGATTGACTTCCATACCGCAGAATCCTAGCACATCGCAGAGGGGAATTGAGCATGCACCAAGCCGCCGCCGATCGATACGATGGAATCCCCTACGCACGTTGCGGATGCAGCGGCTTGAAATTGCCGCGAATATCACTGGGGTTGTGGCAGAACTTCGGCAGCAGCACCGCGTTCGACAATGCGCGCGACATGGTCCTGAAATCATTCGACCGCGGCATCACGCATTTCGATCTCGCGAACAATTACGGACCATCGCCCGGATCCGCCGAGGAGAATTTCGGCCGCATCATGGCGGGCGACCTTGCCGGATACCGGGACGAGCTCATCGTCTCGACCAAAGCCGGCTACTGCATGTGGCCGGGCCCGTACGGTGAGTGGGGCTCGCGAAAATATCTGCTCGCCAGTCTGGATCAGAGTCTCGCGCGTATGAAACTCGACTACGTCGATATCTTCTACTCGCACCGCTACGATCCGGAGACCCCGCTCGAAGAGACGATGGGGGCCCTGGAGAGCGCGGTCCGCAGCGGCCGGGCGCTGTACGTCGGCATCTCGTCCTACGGGCCCAAGAAGACCGTCGCGGCCGCGGCGATGCTGCGCGAGCTCAAGGTTCCCTTCGTCATTCATCAACCCTCCTATTCGATGCTCAATCGGTGGGTCGAGAACGGTCTGCTGGACGTGCTGGAGCACGAAGGCATCGGCTGCATCGCCTTCTCTCCGCTCGCGCAGGGCTTGCTCACGTCGAAATATCTGAGCGGGGTTCCGAGTACCTCGCGCGCCGCCCAAAACGGCTCGTTCAGCAAGACCCTACTGAGCGAACGCAATCTCGAGAACGTGCGCGCGCTCAACGGAATCGCGGCGGAACGAGGACAGAGCCTCGCCCAAATGGCGATCTCCTGGGTGCTGAGAAAGCCGGCGGTCACGAGCGCGCTGGTCGGCGCCAGCCATTTCGCGCAAATCGATGAATCCTTGGGTTCGCTGCGCAACCCGCATTTCAGCGACGAAGAAATCGGCCGGATCGACCGCCACGCTCTCGACGGCGGCCTGAACATTTGGGCCGACTCGAGCCAATCCGACTAGTGCGCGCCCTCGAGGGACGAATACGTCGGTGGCAGGGACGAACTCGGCCGCCGCGCCTGGACGCGAGTCGGCGCCTGAGTTGTCATGGAACCGATGCCGGTTCGCGGTGTGGAGACAGGCTGATGACAACCCTTCTCGTCGGTGAGCGCGAACGCCGACTCTATCCGTTGGATCCGCAAAAAGTCGACTACATCGAGTCGGACGGCAACTATGTGTCGATCCGCAGCGGCAATGCGGCGTACATCAGCAGAGATACGATAAAACGGCTGGCGGCCGAGTTGGCCCACCTTGGCTTCATCAGGATCGAGCGTTCTCTCCTGGTGAACATCCGCGCGGTCGTGTATGCGCAGGCCGTCGGCCGCGGCAGGTTTGCATTTACCCTCTCCTCCGGAGCGCGCGTTCAATCGAGCTCGAGCTACCGGGGAGCGATCCTTCAGGCGCTGCCGCTGGCCTCGCCGCCGAGCCGCCGATCGCCGCACTGACTTCGCGCCGCTTCATACCAAATTCAGGAACGGCGAGAATTTAAGCACGCGGTCCTGACGGCCACAGTGTCAACAAAACGACGATTTAGGCCAGCGCCAAATGCTGACAGTTCAATTGCACGCTCTCGCTGCCGCGGTATTCGTTGATCTCGAGTCGATAAGCGAGCCGTATCCGCGCGCCCGTCCGCAACTGCGGATCTTCGTACACCCCGCCGACATAGCCGAAGGCGATCGCCTCGATGCCGCCGCCGGGCTCATCGGCCGCTCTCAGGCGCATTTTCAGATGCCGGCCGCCGACCAAACGCGCATCGATGACCTGGAAATCCCCGTCGAATACCGGTTCCGGAAAACCCTGCCCCCAGGGGCCGCCGCCGCGCAAAACGCGGGCGGTGTCGAGAACAAGCTCGGCGGCGGCCAGCGCGCCGTCAGAGTGAATCACTCCCTGGAGGGATTCACCGTCGGCGCGCGCGGCAATTTCGGCGGCGAAGGCGCTCCGAAACGCCGCCAGGCTTCCCTCGGGCATGCTCAAGCCGGCCGCCATGGCGTGGCCGCCGAATTTGTCGATGAGGCCCGGGTGGCGGGTGGCGATGCTGTCGAAGGCGTCGCGGATATTGACGCCCGGAATCGAACGCGCGGAGCCGCGCAGCGAACCGTCCTCGGCGCGCGCGAAGGCGACGACCGGCCGATTCCATCGGTCCTTGATCCTGCCGGCGACCAGGCCCACCACCCCTTGGTGCCAGCTCTCGTCGAACAGGCAAAGCCCAAGCGCCTCGCCGCCGTCGCCCTCGAACCGCACGCCGGCGGCGATGTCGATCGCTTCCAACTGCATGCGCTGCTCGATCTCGCGCCTCTCCTCGTTGAGCCGGTTCAACATCAGCGC
>JBARBX010000504.1:0-7029 GCA_049793535.1 Steroidobacteraceae bacterium
CCGACCAGCCGATCATGCACATATACCTGGCCCTTGCCCCGAGCTCCGCCGACGATGAGGCCGCCGGCGCCAATGGTTGGGAATACGGCGTACGCATAGCAATCGCTGAAAAAGACGGCACTCTCCCCGGCATGCTTGAATAGATTTATTGTGTCGGCGTATTCGTCGGCATATGCCCCGGCAGAGCCCAGCAGCAGGGCCAAGGTGACACCGAAGAAACGAGGCTGCATGGTCATACCCGGAGTATACAGCCGGCATCGGCGGGCGCGCGATCGCGTCGAGGGAGCAGGAGCGGGGTGGCCAGCAAGAGGACACCGGCAAGCGCGATCGCCATGCGGGGGCCAATGATGCCGGCGAGCAGACCCCACAGGGCGGTCAGGGCGGCGATGGTGATGTTGCTGGTGACCGACCATGCGGAAAGGGTGCGGGCGATTCGGTCGGTCTCGGTCTGATGGAGTCGATAGGTGGCCAGCACGGGATTGAACACACCCACGCAGGTAACCAAGCCAAACTGCACGGCGATGACGAGCACGATCCCGGCAATACCCGGGTGAATGAAGGCCAACCCGACCGACCAGCACGCGCGCAATGTACCCGCAGTGAGCAGGACCTTGCGCTGCCCGAACCGAGCGACGAGTGGGCGCGCCAGTCGCGAGCCGATGAGCCCGCCGACGCAGGGTACTCCGAACGCGAGACCGTACTGCCAGGGTTTGAATCCGAGGTGACCGAGCATGAGGACGGCGATCAGCGGCGAAGTCGCCATGATCAGGCCGTTGACCAGGGTGGTATTGAAGAATAGAGCGCGCAATGTCCGGTGAGTCAGGATGTACCGCCACCCTTCGAGCAAGTCGCCCGCTCGAAGCCGCGGTGCGTCGGTTCGCTCAGGAAGCGGCTCGCTCCCGCGGATCGCGCCGATCCCAACCGCCGAGAACAGATAGCTAACCGCATCGGCCACCACGGTTGTCACCGGTCCGAATATGGACATCGCCGCTCCTCCGAGCGGCGGTCCGAGCGCGGTGGCGGTCCATGTGGTGGACTCGAACCGCCCGTTCGCGACCAGCAGATCCTCCGGCCGCACGAGCGCCTTTAGGCATGCGCCGCTGGCCGCCCTGAAGACGATGTCGGCTGCGGCGACGATGACTGACACGAGCAGTAGCTGAACGAAACTAAGCCAGCCGAGCGCGAACGCGACGGGAACGCTCATGACCGCCGCAAACCGCGTCAGGTCCATTGCGACCATCACCGGCCGCTTGCGGCGGAATTCCACCCACGGACCGAGCGGCACCGCGACCGCCGCCCCCGCCACTCGCGCCGCGGCTGCGAGCGTCGACACCGCCGTCGGCCCGGAGTGCAGCACGATGATGGCGATCAGGGCAAACGCGTCGAAGGCAAGCCACGTCCCGAACGTGCTGACCGCATACGCCGCCCAAAGCCACCCGAACCCCCGCCCGAGCGACTGCTTACTCATCTTGCATTACTTTTGCTAATCCGGGAGGCGAGCCATCGGAGACTTGAGCTGCGTCTCCTCTTCGTCCATCCGTTCGACCCACTGAGCGCGCCACGGGCTCGCCTCGAACGGATCCGCAAAGTACTGGGTCTCCCGTACAACTTTGTCGCCGCTGAACTCCATGATGCTCACGGTGTAGGAAGGCCTTCCGTCGTACGTCAGAATATACTCGGTGATCCAAAGGTCACCGCTGCCAATGACTCGCCGCACCGCGAAGCGCTTTTTGCTCGGCTGAATGGTGCGCGTCTTCTGTATGTTGCGCCGGCCGCGGATTCGCTCGCCCGACTGGGGATATTCCAGCACCGCATCCTCGAGATAGATGTCGTGCTCCGTTTCAAAATCGTTGGCATCGGACGCAGCCCAATGCCGATCGAGTGCCGCACGTACCTCTTGATCTCTCACGGTGAGTAACCAGCGCCGTCGGGGAAGGGCTTGCGGTCAATGAACACCCTCATGATTAGAGCACGAATGTAGGGTCCCATCCATGCGTGCGCCCAGTGCCGAGTGGTCGCGCAACTCACTTTTAAGGCGTTTACGTGAGCTTGATTCCGGGGCATTGTGTGTTCCAATCGTCAGTTAAATGCAGAGAATTGACATGGCACGGTGATATTCGATTATTCTTTGCGGTGGTGCCGTGTCGCTGAGTGATTTGCGGAGACAATTGGGAGGAATAACATTCGCTATGACAACGATCCCTGGCCCGTTTGATAGCGTTAAAAACCAACCGGAGACAATTGTTTTCGAGTTGGTCGCCGGCCTGGCTGAAAGCACCCCGGCAATCCAGGCGAATCCGGCGCTTCTGGCCGATATAGCTTGTATCGCGCTGAACTCGCTCAAGCCCAGATATATTTGCCGGCCGGAGATGTTGCGCAAATATATGACCGACCAAGAGCGCGAAGGGAGTCAGATCGAAGCGCAACGCGCGGTGCAGTCCGCTTTCGAGTATGTGATGCTGCAACTGGCCACTGAAGACTCGGCGATAGCCAGCTTCCGCGAACTTTGAGAATACCGGTTCGAGCTAAGAGCGGGGCTTCGTCGCTCAAGTTTTCGCCATTTCTGCCGAACTCAGTGTCAATGCTTGGTTACGTCACGGGCGGCCCAATGGGGTCGGTTGAATGTTGCACCGCAATACACTGAGTGCAGGACAACAGCGGGGTGGTCGATAATGGCGAATGTTCCCGCGGCACCCACCTATAGGTCCAATAGCCAATCCGTAGGTCCCACCAATGCTGCACCCGAAGAAGCCCGAGGCGCAGCAGTCCAATTCCTCGTTCAGCTAGCGGCTGAAGTGTCGACTGGGACGGTGAATCTTCCTTGCTTTCCGGACATCGTGATTCGAATCCGCAATGCGTTGGCTGATCCGGCCACAACGCCCGAACAAACGGTCACCATCGTCGGTGCCGAACCGCGCTTGGCGGGACGGATTCTGCAAACAGCCAACTCGGCGGCATTCAATCAAACGGGCAAGCCATTGACCGATTTGAGAGCCGCAATTATCCGCCTGGGCCATCAGTTCGTGCAAAGTGCCGCCATGGCCTTTGCGGTTCAACAAATGAAGGACGAGAAGTCCCTGTCTACCATCGCAAAGCTCTTGAATGAACTGTGGTTGGAGAGCATCGCCGCGGCATCGATCTGTCGGGACGTGGCACGACGTACCAAAGTCAATCCCGAGGAGGCTTTCCTGACGGGGCTTCTGCATGGGATTGGGCGCATGTACATCATGGTTCGCGCAGTGGGCAAGTTGGGCGTGTTGCAGAACCCCAAATCCTTCATCGATCTGGTGTCGGAATGGCACGCATCGATCGGCAAGGCCGTCTTGGAGAATTGGGGATTCGTCGAAGAAATGTCCGCGGCTGTCGGCGACCAAGAGGAGCACGACCGCAAGCACCGCGGCGACGCCGATCTGTCGGACATTCTGATTGCCGGCGTGGTGCTCAGCAAGGCCCTGAAGATGCCGTCTCCCCGAGTCGTCGAGATGGATGGCGTTGACGCCTTTTCCATCATCGGCCTATCGAGCAAGGATTGTATCGGTATCCTCGATTATGCCGACCAGGAACTCCGATCCCTGCAAGATGCATTAGGCTGCAAACCAGCCTCTCCCGGCGCCCGCCACCGAGTCTAGAACAGCTCGAACTTCTTGTCCGCGCCGCTTCCCTGATGTTGCGCTGCCCGGACACGCTCCGTCAGCTCGCTCCATTCGGCCGCCGACTTTGGCGCACTGTCGGACGACATAAATTCTGCAAGGCGCGACAGGCTCGAGCAAACATGCGTCAAGCTCTGTACCATACGATCGTGAAACTGTACGGCGGCGCCGGCCTTACTTGCCCGTGAGTGTAAATCGTCATGCAACAGCATGAGATCTTGAAATACACGGGCCGGCGAGCCAGAGAAGTCGGCGAGGCACTGCGCGATAATCTGGGTCGCCCCGCTCATCGAGTGCACCGCTTGCACCAGCGTCGAGGCCGGGGCATCCGACTCGTGCAGCGCGACCTGGATTTGCGAGGTGATGATTCCCAGCAGCGCGGCTATATTGTCCGATTGCTGCTGCGAGGCAGCGGGCTCCAACGATAATTCGCGCATATCAGACTACTCCGAGTGTCAACACGACTCGGGTTACAGAACCCGAGCTATTGCCGCCAACAGCTGTTGGGGATTAAACGGCTTCACCAACCAGCCGGTAGCCCCCGCATCTTTGCCAAGCATTTTCTTGTCTTGCGTCGACTCGGTCGTTAGCACCAGCATTGGCACGCATTTGTATGCGGGAAGCATGCGCAACTCTCGAATCAGCGCGAAGCCGTCCATACGAGGCATGTTGATGTCGGTCAACACGAGATCGGCGCTGTGGTCTCGCGCGAATTCCAATGCTTCGACCCCATCGGTTGTTTGCTTCACCTCGTAACCTTCCCCGCTCAACGTCAATTGCATCATCAGACGAATTGATGGGGAGTCGTCGACAGTCAGTACCAGCCTAGCCATCTGCGCTTTCTCCATTAAATGCCGCGGCGCTGCGATCTCGAGTCCCCAAGGGCCCCAGAACAATGACCGCAGTCGACTATTACGCTATCGGCACATAACCGGGCCGCTTGAGGGAATTACGCAAGAAATCGCTTAGAAAGGGACCTGGGTACTCGAACCCGGCCGGTGCCGATCCCAACACGGTACTGTTGTATGGGTTATCGTAAAATGGTCTGGACTATTCTACGACTGTCCGTACCATGGTCCGCATGCCGCAGACTCTTCCCGCTCCCCGACTCCGCCTGTACGACCGAGTGTTGCAAGATCACTTTGCGCGCCATCGTCAAATGGCCTTGGTCAGTGGTCCGAGACAAGTCGGTAAAACGACGACCTGCCGAATGGAAGGTACGGACTATCTTAACTGGGACAACGGGGACGATCGTCGCGTCATCCTCCTCGGACCCGCAGCCGTTGCCGAACGCATCCATCTCGAGAGGCTTCAAACTCACTCGCCTATCGTGGTGTTTGACGAACTGCTCAAAAATAAAAAGTGGAAGGGGTTTTTGAAAGGCTTCTTTGATGTATATGGGGAACGTACCCGAATCATGGTCACGGGCAGCTCTCGACTTGATGTATTTCGCCGGAGCGGTGATAGCCTGATGGGACGATACTTCCTGTATCGCATGCATCCTTTCAGCGTCGGCGAAGCCATTCGTATAAATCTGCCAACGGCGGTCATTCAACCGCCCAGTGCTCTCGCCGAACACGAGTGGCGGGCCTTGTGGGAGCACGGCGGATTTCCGGAGCCCTTTTTGCGACGCGATGTGCGGTTCACGCGGCGCTGGCGCTCGCTGCGCCAGGATCAACTGACGCGTGAGGACATACGCGATGTCGCGCAGATTGAAACTCCGGGCTTACTGGAAACATTGGCGCACATTCTCGCCGAACGCTCTGGGCAGCAACTCATTTATTCCCACCTTGCCAATGAAGTTGGTATTGCCGTAGACACGGTGACACGTTGGATTGATGTATTGCAGCGATTGCATTACGGCTTCGTGGTACGCCCTTGGTTCGCCAATGTCTCCAAGGCTTTGCGCAAGGAACCGAAATGGTTCCTGCGTGATTGGTCGGGAATCGACGACACCGGGCAACGTGCGGAGACGTTTGTCGCCTGCCATCTGCTCAAAGCGGTGGAGGGTTGGACGGATCTTGGATTAGGGTCGTTCGAGTTGCGTTACTTGCGCGACAAGCTCAAACGCGAGGTGGATTTTCTCGTCGTGCGCGATCGCAAGCCCTGGTTTCTGGTCGAGGTAAAGACTAGCGACACCCGACTGTCTGACTCTTTGGCCCACTTCAAGCACGAGACTAAGGCCAAACATGCTTTTCAGGCAGTAATTGAGATTCCGTTCGTAGCGGTTGATTGTTTCAGTCGCACCGATCCAGTGGTGGTGCCGGCGCGAACCTTGCTCAGTCAATTGCTGTGAGTGAACCAGACCTTCGGGAGTATCCTTTACGCTCCTAGTCGGAACAGGTCGAAGCGGCACAACTCTGTGCCGCTCGCCCGCTGAATTGAGACCGTTCCCGCGTCGCAAGAATCAATAGAACGAGAACATGAACGTCTTGTAGACGGTGTCCTCATACACGTTAAGCGTGTTCAATCCTGAATAGGCCGTCGTGGGCATCGTTAGCGACAGCATGCTGGTATCAGTGCTCTGCGTCTTGTTCGACTTTGTCGAGGAATCTGAAAAGGTAACGGAGTCGCCGATTTTCAACCCATACAGTGTTCCGGAGATACCCTCGGTGTAACTGTAGCTCGTCGTCACCGAGTTCGTGACGGTAGTGCTGTTGATGACTCCGTACGTGTAGGTAACTGTGGTCGGATCGCCGTAGTAACTGAAGGAATCCAATTTCACAAATCGACTCGACGACGGCACTTGAGATCCACTGGGGTTTGCAAAGGGATCTGCGTTCATTATGTTGGGGTAGTCCGACGACGTGATGTTCATCGAGTTGAGAAACGCAATCGTGCTGGCGCACTGCGCGGCCGGAATCGTGCTATTCGGCCGTAGGCAGCCGACTGAGACGGGATAGCCGCTCGCAGCGTCGTTAGTGTTGTTGAGCGACGCGAAACTCACTCCCCAGGTAATGTTGCCGTAGTAGTCAACCGTCTCTGTAACAGTGGCACCAAAAAATAGCAGGATCTGATCGTAGTCGTGATTTAGCAGATTTGACGAGGGCGCTTGATACTTGTCGGTAACGTTATCCGTGAGTTCGACATCGGTTGAGGTCGTTGTGGATCCGCCAAAAGCGTCGTTGATGTTGACAGTGATATTGAAACTTGCCGTGGAGCCATTCGGCGTTCCCTCGGAAGGCCCTGCTGTAGAGTTATTCGAATAGGATTCCATCATGGACAAGGTGGTGCCGGTGTCAGTCCCAACTCCATACTGGATATACGATCCAGGACCCGGGGGTACATAGATCACCGAGCCTATGTAGTATTTCGGGACCGCCGTGTAAGTGGTCACCGGGACCGTGGGAAATACGTATCCAATTAGCCAGCTCGTATA
>JBARBX010000505.1:0-2980 GCA_049793535.1 Steroidobacteraceae bacterium
CGTCTGGGACTCACCAGCCCCTGGTCGGTCGAGCTCGCAATCGCCGCGGCGGGGTTGCTGTTCGGCCTCGTCGTTATGCCCATTCTGATCTTCTACGCCGGGGTCTGGAGCCTCGGTCGCTATGAGGGCGCCGGCCTCGGGCCCCTGTATCACAGCCTGTTCTCGGGACTGGGCCAGGCGTCGACCGCCTCCTGGACGGTCCTGCTCGGCCCCTACGGCTTTTATCTCTTGTTCAGGGGGCTGCGGGCCTGGTGGCGAGCGAGCGCTCATTTGACCTAATCTCCATTCAAGTTCTAGGCGCGACGGACGTTAACTGTCATAGACGGATTTTGATCCGGTTTTGACTGTTGGAGCCCCGCGCGTGAATCCCGAAATCGAAGCCAAACTTCGCAGATTAGTGAATTTTCCGTCGCCCCCCGGGGTGGCGACGCACATCATCGAGCTCGCCCAGGATCCGGACATCGAGATGGGTAAGGTCGCCAAGGCCTTGAGCATGGACTCGGCTCTGTCGACCAAGGTCCTGCGAATCGCCAATTCGCCGTTATACGCGCAGCGGCGCAAGAGCGAGAATCTGCGCCAAGCGTTGGTGGTGCTGGGACTGAACGCGACGCTTACCCTTGCCTTAAGCTTCTCCCTGGTCAAATCCTTAAGGGGCGGCAAATCCAACGGTCTCAATTATGGGTTGTATTGGCGCCGCGCCCTGCTGGCGGCGACGGCCGCGCGTGCCCTCGCCGATGCCATGCACCAAACGTTGGCGGAGGAGATATTTCTGGCCGCCCTGCTCCAGGACGTCGGCATGCTGGCGCTCGATCAGGCCATGCCTGACCTGTACGCCGAGGGCGAGCGGCTGCAGCGCAATCACAGCGCTCTCATGGAGCTGGAGAAGAAGCGCCTGCAACTGGATCACGCGTACATCGGCGGCTGGTTGATGGAGGGCTGGCATCTGCCCGACCGCCTGCACCACGCCATCACACGCAGCCATCAGTTGGACCTGAGCTTCAGCGCGGAGCCCGCACAGATTTTCGATCGCTGCGTCGCCTTGTCCGGGCCGGTGGCGGACCTGTTCCTGCTCGATCCGGAACAGCGCCAGTTCGCCGAGACAGCGCTGTGCGCCGAGCGCAGCCTGGGGCTGGATAAGATGGCGTTCGGCCAGGTATTGGGAACCATCGGCGCCATGATTCCGGAAACGGAAGCCATATTCGAAACCGATCTCCTGTCCAAGCAGCATCCGGAACTGATTCTGGAGCAGGCGCGCGACGTCCTGATGCTGCGCAGCCTGCATGTGCTGCGCGAGATCAACACCTTGAGGGTGGCGGCGGCGGACTCCACCTCGCGCACTCTCGAGCTGGAAGAAGAGACCCGCCGCGATTCGCTCACAGGCGTTTACAATCGCGCCTACCTCGATCAATTTCTCGGCCGGGAATTCGAAAATTCGACGAAGCACAAATGGCCGTTGAGCGTGGCCTTCGCGGATCTGGACAATTTCAAGAACATCAACGACAACTTCGGCCATCAAGCCGGAGATCGCATACTGCAGGCGACTGCGCGCATACTTCGGGGCAACACTCGCGAGACCGATTTGATCGCCCGTTACGGCGGCGAAGAGTTCGTCGTGGTGCTGCCTGCCACCGACGCGGAGACGGCACGCAGCATCTGCGAGCGCATCGTCGTCGCTTTTCGCAATACCGGCCACGTCATCGGCTCCGACCAAGCCACGGTAACCATCTCCATCGGCTGCGCCACGCACGGAAATCAAACTTTGTTCGACAGCGCGGCCGATTTCGTCAAGGCCGCCGATCAGGCCCTGTACACCGCGAAGATGCGCGGTCGCAACCGTTCCGTGCCCTTCGACCGGCAAATCTCAGGAACGCTCGCCCGCATGGGTTGATAAGTCGCACCGCGGTCAGCTTATGTCTTCATCGATTTGAACTGCGTCACAGTTCCTCGCATCCGTGGGCTTTTCGCTGTCGCAATTTGGGAACATAGCGGCGAGGGGAAAGTCGCAATACGAAGCAGGCTCGATTGACGAATTCGGATTTATCTGCGAGGGAAGACGATGACGAGCGACGATAAGCCCGGCGGCAAGCCGGATTCAAATTTCAGTTTTGGAGTGCGCGAGCTGCAGCGGACGGCTGAGGTGCGGGAGCTGAGCGTGCATAGTGCGCCGCTCAAGGCGGCGAACGAGAATCGCGGCTTCGATCCTTACAATACCTCCGGCAGCTTCGACCGCAAGAAAAACTGGATGAGGGTCGGCAAGCGCTAGACGCCTTTGCGGAAGGCGCGCCTCGCCTACCGCTCCGTCTGGTGGTGGCGGCTCACCCGATATTCGCTGTTGGGGTACCAACGCGGGAAGCGGCGGGCTCGGGCCACTCGATAGCCCACGTCGTAGTAAAGCGTGAGATCTTCGACGGCACCGCGAACGTCCCAATCCGGGGAGTACAGATCGCCCGGTTGGCGATAACGGTGCTGCATGTAGTCGTCGAGCATCGCGCGGCCCCGCAGCGGACCGCGCGCCGAATCGTCTAGACCGCCTTGTGCGTACAGCGCGGGGACGCCTGCCCTCGCGAAGATGAAGCAGTCCGACCGGTAATACAGACCCTGCTCGGGGTCGGGCTCGGGAGTTACCTCTCGGCCCTGCAGTAGCGCCATCCCGCGCGCCGACTCTTCCAGATCCGTGTTGCCGAATCCGAATATCGTCAAGTCGCGCGTCGGTCCGCGGCTGCGCAGACCGTCCAGATCAATCACGGCCGCGGTTGCGCCCAAGGGAAACACGGGGTTCGCGGCGTAGTACGCGGCACCCAGAAGACCGGGCTCGGCGCCGGTGGTGGCGAGGAACACGATGGAGCGGTCCGCAGGCGGCTTCGTGCGTACGAAGGATTGCGCCAGAGTCAGGAGGCCGGCGGTCCCGGAGGCATTGTCAACCGCCCCATTGAAGATGTTGTGCCCCGGGAGCGCCGGGTCGTGGCCCAAATGGTCCCAG
>JBARBX010000506.1:0-4549 GCA_049793535.1 Steroidobacteraceae bacterium
GCCCAAATGGTCCCAGTGGGCCGTATAAAGGACATACTCGCGACGGCGGCTGCCGCCGGGCAACAGCGCGACGACATTTGAAGATGTGAACCGCCGAACGCTGTTACGCAGCATGGCGTCGATCCACAGCCCCGTGGGAATCGCCTTGAACCCCGCATGCGCGGCGGCCGCCGCCGATGCCGTGAAGTCGAGTCCGGCCGAGCTGAACAAGGCGCGCGCCGCATCCGTCTGGATCCAGCCTTCGATTGCCGGATGGCCGCTGCCGGCGTCGGCCGTCGCGAGGTCCAACTGGGCGCCGGTCCAGGTGTTGCGCACCACGTTCCAACCGTAACCGGCGGCGGCGCTGTCGTGAACCAGCAGCACGCCGGCCGCTCCCTGCCGCTCAGCCTCTTCGATTTTGTACTCCCAGCGGCCGTAGTAGGTCTTTGTGCCGCCCTTGAAGACTTTGGGGTCCTTGCCGGCGTATCCAGGATCGTCCATCAAAACCATGACCGTCTTGCCGTGTACGTCGAGCCCCGCGTAGTCGTTCCACGCATATTCCGGCGCCACGATGCCGTACCCCACGAACACCAGCTCGCTGTGCCGAACCTCGGCCTGCGCCTGGGCGCGCTTGGTCCAAATCACCATATCCTTGCCGTAGGCCAGCGTGAGTTTCCCCTTGCGGCCCGAGGCGGTGAGCTCGGCATCGGCGCCGGCGAGAATCTCCACCATCGGCACCGGCTGGAGGAAGCTTTCCCCATTCCCCGGCTTCAGACCCAACTTGCGAAACTGCTCGACCAGGTATGCAACCGTCTTGTCCTCGCCCGGCGTGCCGGGCTTTCGGCCCTCGAAGTCGTCGGAAGCCAGGACGCGCAGGTGATCGCGATAGGTGTTCTCGTCGATGTCCGTCGATGGCGGAGGCACCCGATGGTCCGCGCAGGCCGTCAAAAGCAGGCCCGCGCACGCCCAAACAGTCCAAAGACCCCGAAATCGCATGATCTTTCGCACTCCCGTCAGTTGCCGCGCGGCCAATGGAGAAGAACCACGGCGCCGAGACAGGCCGCCGTCGCCAAATGCGCCCACCCCCTCCAAGGCCGCCCCTTTACCTGCCCGAGGAAACTCCCGGCGGCGGCGGCGGTCAAAAGGGCGAAGGCTACCAAGCTCAGCACCAGCCGAGGCACTTCTTGCGAGAGTTCCGGGTGTTCGCCCCCCAGGACGCAGAAAACGATCAAGACGGTACCCAGGCCGAAAGTGATCGAAGCCGCGGACCCTAAGACGATACCGATCAAAACCGTGAACGGACGCATACCTTAGGGCTCATATACACTTGGCTTTTGGCACGGGCTTCTCTAGCCTTGATGGAATCGGGGTTCGAAGTTTACAGGAGATCGGGTAAGGTGATGACCAACAGGCCATGGGCCAATCGTTCGCGCTGGATAACCGGCATCGCCATCTGCGCGAGCGCAGTGGGTCTTGCCGCACTTTTAGGCGCGGCGATGACGCCCGCGCCCCCGGCGCCGGCGGCGAGCACCGTGCTCGCGCCCACCGAGCAGGAGAACTATGTCGCGCGCCGGGTGGCCGACATTGTGGCGCGCGAACACTACCGGCGGGCGCCGCTCGACGATCATCTCTCGAGTTTGATCCTGGATCGCTATCTCGATGCGATCGACGGCGGCAGAAGCTATTTCTACGCAAGCGACATCGCGGAGTTCGAGAAGTATCGCTACGAGCTCGACGACGCCATCAAGTCCGGCGATGTGGAGCCGGCGTTCGTCATCTTCCGGCGCTACCAGCAGCGCAGCCGCGAGCGCATGGCCTACGCCATCGAATTGTTGAACAAGAAACCGGATTTCGACGCCGATGAATCGTTCAATTTCGATCGCGAAAAGGAGCCCTGGCCGGCGAACGCCGCCGAAATGAACGAGCTGTGGCGCAAGCGCGTCAAGAACGATGCGTTGTCGCTGGTGATCGCCGGCAAGCCGTGGGCCGAAGCGGCCGACATGCTGCGCAAGCGCTACGAGCACGTCGAGAAGCGCATGGATCAGAGCAAGCCCGAGGACGTGTTCGAGGCGTTCATGAACGCGTTCGTCCTGTCGCTGGATCCGCATTCGAACTATTTCTCGGCGCGCAATTCCGAGGAATACAACATTCAAATGAGCCTGAGCTACGAGGGCATCGGCGCCTCGCTGCAGCTCACCGACGACTACGTCACCGTGATCGACGTCATTCCCGGCGGTCCTGCCGCCATCAGCGGCAAGCTCGCCGCCAACGACCGCATCACCGCGGTCGGCGAGGGCAAGACGGGCGAACTCACCGACGTCATCGGCTGGCGCCTTGACGACGTCGTGCAGAAGATCCGCGGCCCCGGCGGCACGACGGTGCGCCTGCAGTTGCTGCCGTCGGGCGCAGCTCCCGGCTCCGCTCAGAAGATCGTGGAGTTCACCCGCAACCGTGTTTCGCTCGAAGCGCAGGCCGCACACAAGGCGATGCGGGTCGTGCAGCGCAATGGCCGCGATGTGAAGATCGGCATCATCACCGTGCCGAGCTTTTACCAGGACTACGACGCCAGCCGCGCCGGCGTCAAGGATTACCGCAGCACGACGCGCGACGTGCAGCGCCTGATCGCCGAATTGCGCAAGGACGGTGCGGATGTGCTGATCATGGATCTGCGCGCCAACGGCGGCGGCTATCTGCCGGAAGCCGAGTCCCTCACCGGCCTGTTCATCGACAAAGGTCCGGTGGTGCAGCTGCGCGACACGACCGGCCGCATCGAGGTCGACGACGACCCGGATCCGGCGATTTTCTACGGCGGCCCGATGATAGTGCTGGTGGATCGCTTCAGCGCATCGGCGTCCGAGATATTCGCGGGCGCCATCCAGGACTACGGCCGCGCGCTCATCGTCGGCCAGCAGACCTACGGCAAGGGCACGGTGCAGAACGCCCATCCGCTCAACTACACGATATTCGGGCGCAAGCCCGAGCTCGGTCAGCTCAATGTGACCATCGGCAAGTACTATAGGATCACCGGCGAGAGCACCCAGGACCGCGGCGTCACTCCCGACATCGCATTGCCGTCATTGATCGACGCCAGTGAAGTCGGCGAGAGCACGCGCGACCGTGCGCTGCCCTGGGACCACATTGAACCGGCCGCATTCCGCACCGAGGGCGACTTGAAACAGATCGCCGGCACGCTTGAGAAATTACACGAAGAGCGCACCGCTAACAGCGCGGATTTCCGCTATCTGCACGACGACATCGCGGCACTTGACGCGGTACGCGCCCAGAAGAGCCTGTCGCTGAACATCAAGATGCGCGAAGCGGAACGCAAGCAGCAGGAGACCGATCGTCTGGATCGCGAGAATGCCTGGCGAACCGCACACGACATGAAACCGGTGAAGACCTTGGATGAGATCAAGGACGATCCGGCTGCCGGAATCCTGCTGGACGAGGCGTCGCAGATTGCCGCGGATTTGTACGTGACGACGCAGCGTCGCTCCGCTCCCACACAGGCTCGGCGCACCGACAAGCCGGCGCACGACGAGTAGGCGCCTACCGCAACAGCAGCGTGTAGAGGTCCCAGTAATCCTCGGCGAGCACGTTCCAGGCCGCCGCGCCGGCCGGCTTCGCGTTCTTGGCGGGGTCGAGGTCCGGGAGCGGCGGCGCCAGCGAATCGGCGGTCGGAACGGTATCGGCGTTGTTGCGGTATTCGCAGGTGGCGCGCAAGCGGTCCAGCTTCGCCTTGAGCGCGACCGTGATCTGCTTCTGGTTCGACACCGCCACCTGCGCCTTCTGCACGCGCTGCATGTACGACTCGCAATCGGCGCGCGTGCCAAAATTCATCTCGTGTACCCTGCGGGCGACCGCCTCCTTGGCACGCGCCGCAAGACCATAGGCATCGACGTTTTCGCACAGTAATTCCGCAAAGCTGATGATTGCGAGATTGATGTTGCGGCGTGCCGCCAGAGAAATGCCGGGAAATTCGGGCGCCGGCTCGCGCTCGATCGCGCTGCGTTCGGCATGAAGTTCTCCCGTGGCGCCGTCGGCCACGACGACCTGGCTGCGCAGGGCTTCCAAAGATTTCTGTCGGCGGCGGCGCCTGAAATAGTGCCAGAATGCGCTCAGCCGTCCGATTTCGTTCTGCGCCGCGGCCAGATTTTCCCGCTTCAGGTCGGCGTCCGCCGAGGCTTCATGCAGGCGCGCGTCGACATCCGTCAGGCGCGCACTCTTGGCCGCGTCGGCTTCCGCCTTGTGTTTGGCCACTTCGCGCCCTTCCTGCTGGCGCGTCAGATCGGTCGCGAACGTCGAGAGCTGTTGGTGACAGGT
The DNA here is from genome assembly GCA_049793535.1 of Steroidobacteraceae bacterium. Lineage (GTDB taxonomy): Bacteria > Pseudomonadota > Gammaproteobacteria > Steroidobacterales > Steroidobacteraceae > Bog-1198. The sequence goes on from JBARBX010000506.1 coordinate 4,303, forward strand.
CTTCCACAGCGCGCGCAGCTGGAAGAACACGAGAGCGCCGAATCCCGTCTTAGGGTCGCCCAGCAAGTCTCCGAGCGCGTCCAGTTGCTCCTGGACACGGATGGTCGCCCCCTCCTGCTGCTTGAGGCGGTCGCGCAGCAGGTGAAATTCGTCCTTGAGGTCGGCATAGGCCTTCTTCAGGCCCGCACGGTTCTGGAAGAGCTGCATGAGCCGCTCCTCGTCCGGGCTCACCGCACTCCCGTCCATG
>JBARBX010000507.1:0-7972 GCA_049793535.1 Steroidobacteraceae bacterium
GCATCAGCCTCGCCGACCTGATGCACGACCTCAAACTTACCCATGGCGGCTTCTACAAGCACTTTGCCTCCCGCGACGAACTCGTGGCCGAGGCGCTGGAACTCGCGCTCGAGCAAAGCGCTCACGCCATGCGCGAGCGTCTGTTCGACGGCGACAAACCAACGGTGGCGAAGTTCGTCGACTTCTACCTCGATGAGGCCCATCGAGTCGCACGCGCCGACGGATGCGCCGTGGCCGCGCTCGCGGGAGATGCGGCGCGCAAGAGCGCCGCTGTTCAGGCGCAGTTTCGCAAGTCCATCGAGCGCAATGTCGAGGTGTTGAGCCAGGCCCTGGACCAGGGCGACGCCCACGAGTCGCGCGAGGCGGCGCTCGTGACTTTGAGCGCGCTGTACGGCGCCCTGGTGATGGCGCGCGCGGTGGGCGATTCGCCTCTATCGAGGGAAGTTTTGCGGACGCTGCGCAAGCGCGTGTCGGGCCTCGCCGGCGGCGCAAAGAAGCCGCGCGTTCGAACCAAGGCTCGCCCTTAGCTCACGCCACGCTTTCCGCGCTGTAGCGCGCCAACAGGCCGGTGCGCACGGCATGCCGGTACACCCGACCGTAGAAATACGCCGCCAGCAGCAACTCGACCAAGGCGACCGACGACCCCTGCAGCAGCAAGGTGCCGGGAAACGGCCGGCCGGCGAGCAATGCCCGCATACCCTCGAACACGTAGGAGGGCGGCAACGCATGCGCCACCGCTTGCATCCAGTGCGGCAGCACCCCGAGCGGATAAAAAACCGCCGCGAACGGCGACACCAGCGCCGGCAGGGGCCACAGCAGCCATTCGGACGCGGGCCCCAGCCGCAGCACGATGGCGCTCGCGAAAATACCCAGAGAAATTCCGAAGATGAGCAGCACCATGAGGAAGGCAACCAAGGGCAAACCCATGGAAAACAATTGCAGGTGAAATACCGTGGTGGCCAGCAGCACCATTACCACCACGCCGATGATGCTCGTAAGTACGCTCGTGATCACGAGCCCGGCGATGTACTCGGAAATCGACAGCGGCGAGGCGAACAGATTCAGGAAATTTCGCGACCAGACATCCTCGAGGAAGGCGGTGGTGACGCCTTGCATGATGCGCGTACAGAAGTCCCACAGCAGTACCCCGCCGAGGAGCGTGGGCACGAAGTCCATGCCGCCGCCGCTCACGGTATTCAAGTATCGGGTGATGAATCCCCACAGCACAATGTCGATGGCCACCCAGGTGACCATGGGAATCACGCGCACGGGGCTGCCGCGCAGCAAATAAATCTGGCGCAATACGATCCCGGCGATGGGGCGCAGCTTCATCGAGCCGCTTCCGCAGCCGCCGACAGCGGCTCGCGCGCCACGCGAATGAAGAGCTCCTCGAGCGTAGCGGAGCCATGATCATGCGGCAGGGTTCGCGGATTCCCCTGCAGCAGCACCTTGCCGTGAGACAGAAACAGCACCCGATCGCAGACCTCCTCCACTTCGTACATATTGTGCGAAGTCCACAGGATGCCGCAGCCATTCTCCGTGGCCAGGCTCTTGATCTTCGCGCGAATGATCTGCGCCGCCGACGGATCGAGCGATGCCGTCGGTTCATCGAGCAGCAGGAGCTGCGGCCTGTTGAGCAGCGCCTTGGCAAGCGCCGCTCGGGTCTGCTCGCCGGATGACAGCAGCCCGCACTTGGTATGGCGCAATTGCATCAGATCGAATTCCCGCAGCAACTCCTCGACACGCACGCGCAGCGCTGGAATGCCGTACAGCAGCCCGAAGAACCGCAGATTCTCCACCACCGTCAAATTGCCTGGCAATGCCGCGTAAACGGCGGCGAAGTTGGTGCGCGCCAAAGCGCGCGCGCGGCGTTTCGCGATATCGATGCCGTCGATCTCCACGCTGCCCCTGGTCGCCGCGAGCACGCCCAGCACCATGTTGATGGTGGTCGTCTTGCCCGCGCCGTTCGGTCCCAGCAGGCCGACGATTTCCCCGCGGTTCACGCTGAACGACACGTCGTCGAGCGCAGTCAGGCGGCCGTATACCTTGCGCAGGTGAGCGGCCTGAAGCGCGGGGCGCTCGGATTGGGTTTGCGAGTCGGGCGTCGGCATGGTCGGCATGGTCGGCATTATGCCGGCCCGTACCAGTGCGAGGATCTTTTCTCTGCGAACCGGCCATTTAATTGGGTGTAAGTCTACGGCCGGCTCCCTCAAAATGCCCATCGCCCATCAACAGACAAGGAGTAGTCATGAATAGCTTCACAGTAACCGCCGTCGGAAATCTCGCCAGAGACCCCGAGCTCGCCGTCAAAGGCGACACCTCTTACACACGGTTCTGTCTGGTCGGAAACGATTATGCGGGAAAGGATGAGCAAGGCAACGCCCGTGAGACGGTAACCACCCTCTGGTTCGTGGCGTTCGAAGGCCTGGGAGAGACCATTGCCAAGAACGTACGCAAGGGCGATCAACTCATTCTTCAGGCACATATCCGATCCAACAACTGGACGGACAAGGAAGGCGAGAAGCAATACGACCATTCATTTGTCGTTCAGACCTTCCGCTTCGGCGCACCGGGCAGGATCACGCGCGAGGAATTGGCGGCGCGGCGCGACGAGAGAGAGGGAGCGCTCGAAGCCGCGACCTGAAGGAAAGGGAATCCGCCATGCATCACCCCCATTTGCTCCTGCTGCTGTTGCTGACCATCATGTTGGCAGCAGCCCCCGATATGGCGATGGCCCAGGCCTCGCCATTCATGACGGGCGCAACCGCGTTGCAGACCAACCTTCTCGCCTGGTTGACGCCCGTTGCCATCATTCTCGTGATGGTGCTCGGAGGAATGGCGATGGCAAATCGAATGTCCTGGGGGTGGTGCATCGGCGCAATTCTAGGAATCGCAATCGGCTTTGGAGCACCGCAAATCGTGACCTGGGTGCGCGGAATGTTCGGCGTCTAGAAGCGTGCGATGAGCGAACTCAATCCTGGGCTGATCGCCGATCCCCTATTCGTCGGCGCGACACGACCGCCGATGCGTTGGGGTGTCACCTACTCGGCGCTCCTGTTCAACATGGTCTTCACCATGGAAGCCTTTCTACTGTCCAAGAATCTGTTGATCCTGCTGCTCTGCGTGCCGATCCACGGTGTGTGCATGCTGCTATGTGCGCGGGATGCGCGGTTTTTCGATCTCGTGTTGTTATGGGCCAGAACCCGGTTACCCGCGCTGTTCGCCAATCTGCGCGTTTGGCAGGCCAGCAGCTACTGTCCGCTAGTCCTCGATTTGCCGGGCCGGCGCGGCCGGCGGCGAATCGAGCCTTGCGAGTTTCATGCGGGGGCTCCTCGAGCGGACGCGCGATCAGCCAGGACGAATTTGCTCGTAGTACCGAATATGATCCAAATGCTCGACCCTTGCGGCAGGGTGGAACAGATAGATCACTTGAGGATCGCTCGAGCCTCTAGTGCAACCGACTCGGCGGAGACGAGGGACACCTCCCCACGGTCGATTTGATTGGCGCGGCGCTCCGCCTCATCGAGCCACAGAGATTGGACCTCCGCGGGCGTCAACTTATCCAGACTTTCAAGCAGGTCTTGAACAAGGCGAGCGCGGTCTTTTACTGGGAGCCCAAGCGCCTGTTTTTCAAGGGACTCGAAGTCCATACGCCAATTATACCAAGAAAGCCAATTCGCGCGACTTCTGCTCTAACGAGTCCTTAGGCAACGCGAAGCGGGATCGGGTTTCTTTTTTGCGCGAACCCGGCAGTTAGTTGAATTCAATTTCCGCGGAGCTTCTCCCAGACTGTCTGCCATGCGCCGGACAAAGGGAGTAGTCGTGAACAGCTTCACTCCGAGCAAGGAGGCCGCATCATGCGGGTGCTGAAGCGTACAGCGGCCATACACCGCGAGCCTTCGGCGGCCGAGCGCATCCCTTACACGGCTCACGTGGCGCCGACGATGGTCAAGACGGTCTTCGGCGACTACCTGCAGGTATTCAGGCTCGGGGGTGCGAGCTTCGAAACGAGCGATGACGAGGAGCTCAACAATTGGCACGAGCGGCTCAATGTGCTGTGGCGAAATGTAGCGAGCCCCTGCGTTGCACTGTGGACGCAGGTGATTCGTCGCCGCGCCGGAATTGCCTCACCCGGCGCGGAAGCCGGTGCGCATGAGGGCACGGGACGCTCATTCTCGTACACCCTTCATGCGAAATATCGGAACCGCTTGGCGAGCGAGACCTTGATGATCAATGAGGTCTATCTGGCCGTTGTGTACAGGCCGACCTCGGGGGCGGCAACCGGGTTGGCGTCGAAGATACTGGCTCGAGCGCAACGCGACGGACCGCGGCAGGTGTTTGCCGATGCGGTCGACGCCTGTGAGAAACTGGCGCAGACGCTCGCCGCGTCCCTGGCGCGGTATGAGCCCGAACTCCTGGGTACCTACCTATCCGGAAACGTCTGGTGCTCGTCGCTGCTCGAGTATCTCGGACTGCTGATCAACGGTGAATGGCAGCGTTCGCCGTTGCCGAACGGGCCGATCAATCAGGCGCTCGCGACTACGCGTTTGCTGTTCGGCACGGAAGCCATCGAATACCGTTCGCCGGCTGCGTCGCGGGTAGGTGCGATTCTCGGGGTCAAGGAGTATCCGACCCCTAGCGTGGTTGGCATGCTCAATCGCCTCCTGTCGGCGCCGTTCACCTTCGTCCTGACGCAGTCCTTCACTTTTATAAGCAAGGCGACCGGCCAGGCACTGCTGCAACGTCAATACAATCGAATGGCGAATGCCGGCGATTTCGCCGTTTCGCAGGCCGCCGAACTCAACGATGCTCTGGACGCGCTAACGAGCAATGAGTTCGTCATGGGCGACCACCACTTCTCCCTACAGGTATTGGCCGACGTCGAGGAACTCGGCGACGTCGCTTCGGAAGGCCGTCGTCTCAAGCCGCTCAACGATCACATCGCCTTGGCTCGCAGTTTTCTCGCCGATACAGGCATGCTGGTCGCCCGGGAAGACCTTGCGCTCGAAGCCGCGTTCTGGGCGCAGTTGCCCGGAAACTTTCCCGTACGACCGCGCAAGGCGCCCATCACCTCTCGAAATTTTGCGGCCATGGCGCCGTTTCACAACTACCCAACCGGCCGGGCGACCGGCAACCATTGGGGCGAGGCACTAAGTCTGCTCGTAACCAGTGCGCGCTCACCCTACCATTTCTCGCTGCATGCCAGTGACCCCAAGGACCCCGACGGCGGAAGTCGCAAGGATACCGGTCATACCCTGATTTGCGGCCCCACTGGTTCCGGCAAGACCGTCTTCATTGGCTTCCTGATCACCATGCTCGACCGTCAAGGTGTAACTCAAATCGTCTTCGACAAGGATCGCGGACTCGAAATTTTAGTCCGCGCCCTGGGCGGCGAATATCTTCCCTTGAAGAACGGTGTTCCCACCGGATTCAATCCTTTGCAACTGCCTATCACGCCGTCGAACGTCGAATTTCTCAAGTCTTGGCTGCTAAATCTAACCACCGGGCCATCGCAGTCACGGCGGGCCGGCGCCGTTCGCGAGAGCGCCGACTTGGATCAGGCGCTGCGGGGCACTCTTGCGCTCGAACCCGCAGCTCGGCGGTTGTCCCGGCTGGTGGAATTTTTGGACCCGACGGATCCCGAGGGCCTGCACGCACGGCTTGCTCGCTGGTGCGAAGGATGTCGAGGCGAGTATGCCTGGGTCTTCGACAATGCCCGCGATACCGTGGTATCGCGGTTGGCCGGCCACTCCGTCATTGGGTTCGACGTCACCGAATTCCTCGATCACTCGCTCACGCGGTCGCCCATCACTCTGTATTTGTTTCATCTGGTGCGTCAGTTGCTCGACGGCCGTCGGCTGGTTTGCTGGATGGATGAGTTCTGGCGGCTGTTGGCCGACTCGGCGTTCGAGAACTTCGCGAAGGACGGGCCCAAGACCTGGCGCAAGCTCAACGGCGTAATGTGCCTCGCGACGCAGAGTCCAAGCGACGTACTCGACAGCCCTATCAGCCGAACCTTGGTCGAACAGACGCCCACGAAGGTGTTCTTCCCAAGCGGCGACGCCGACTATCGGGAATACACACAGGGACTGGGGCTGACCGAGAGAGAATTCAAGCTCGTCAAGGATCAGCTCGAATCGGGCTCACGAATGTTCTTGGTGAAGCAGTCGCATCACAGCGTGGTCTGCCAACTCGATCTCAAAGGGTATGACGCGGAACTCGCCGTGATCTCGGGCCGCGCGGGTGAAGTCGAGCGAATGTACCGGATCATGGCGGGGACCGGACCCGATCCGGCCGCCTGGCTGCCACGATTCATGGCAGAGAGCCGCCGGTAACCGGCGCTATTAATCCACTCACTCGAAAGGAGATGCTCATGCTTACTCGCAACATTCGTTTGGTGGTTGTGTGCCTGGCGGTCTCGATTGCAATCGCCCCGGCTGCGCGTGCGCAATGGGCAGTCGTCGATGCACCGGCCCTGGTGCAATTGATTCAGCAAGTGAAAAGCATGCACCAGCAATTGGAAATGGCCGCCAACCAGCTGCAATCGACTCAGCAGGCACTGCAGGCGATGACGGGCAGTCGGGGCATGGCAGGACTGCTCGGCGGCACCAACCGCAACTATCTGCCCGCCAACTGGACGCAAGTCCTCAGCACCTTGCAGGGGAGCGGAACTGGCGGATACTCCTCGCTGACCACGGACGTGCAGAGTGCAATCACAACCAATGCAGTCCTGTCGCCGCAGCGCTTGTCCACTCTGTCGCCGGCTGATCAGCAGCTCATTCAGGCGTCGCGTCAGTGGAGCGCGGTGCAGCAGGCTCTGGCGCACGAGGCGCTCGCGAACTCGAGCAGCCGATTCGCCGCGATTCAATCCCTGATCGCCGCCATTTCGACCGCGGCGGATCAAAAGGCGATCCTCGATCTGCAGGCGCGAATAAGTGCAGAGCTCGGAATGTTGCAAAACGAGCAGACCAAGAATCAGGTCCTCTATCAGGCGACCCAGGCGCAGGAATCGGTTATTCGGCAACAGGCCCTGGAGCGCGCCATAGAAGGACAGGGATCCTTTGATACCCGCTTCCAGCCGGCTCCCTGACAGGCCCCCTATTTCAATCGAGGTGCAGTCATGGGTTTCTTTGCGACATTTTCTGCATGGCTGAACGCGCAGCTCGCCACGTACATTGGCGACAACACCGCGCGCCTGGCGTCGCTCATCGAGCCCGCCGTTGTTACGCTGGCGACGGTTTATGTGATGGCGTGGGGCTATTTGCACCTCACCGGCAAGATCGACGAGCCCGTCATTGCGGGGTTGAAGCGCATCCTCATGCTGGCACTGATCCTGGGAGTGGGATTGCGACTTTGGCTCTACAACACGGTGATCGTCGATACTTTTTACGTTGCGCCAACGCAGCTTGCGGCCGCGATGGTAGGAGGCGCAGACCCCGTCGCAACGATAGATGCCATCTGGGATCGCGGGGGCACCGTTGCCGGCATTCTCTGGACCAAGGGTGCGAGTTCGTGGAATCCGGGCTTCTTCATTGCCGGTGCCCTGGTGTGGTGCCTGATAGGTCTTTTGTGCGTGTACGCGATGTTCCTACTTGCCCTCTCGAGTATCGCCCTGTCGGTTCTGTTGGCCGTTGGTCCGCTGTTCATTGCGCTGCTGTTCTTTGATGCCACCAAGCGATTTTTCGCGGCATGGATTGCGCAACTCGCCAACTACGCTTTGATCACGGTGCTGACCGTGATGGTGGCGGCTCTCCTGCTGCAAATCGTGCAGTCGTACGCCACGCAAACCGCGGCGCTTGGAACGGCGATCTTCACGGTCGACGTGCTGCACATGCTGTTGGTTGCCGCGCTGGTGTTCTTGGTGCTGCGCCAGGTTATGCCGATTGCCGGCGGCCTGGCCGGCGGCGTCTCCTTGAGTTCCTTCGGCCTTTTGAGCCGCAGCTTGAGCCGCGGCCCCGGCCTCGGCTTGCGC
>JBARBX010000508.1:0-2828 GCA_049793535.1 Steroidobacteraceae bacterium
GCATCATGGAGCACATCGAGTAGGCCGGGGTGCATTCCGGGGATTCTAGCTGCTCGCTGCCGCCGAACGGCCTGTCGCAGGAAATCCAGGACGAGTTGCGCGCGCAGACCCGAAAGCTCGCCAAGGCGCTGAACGTCGTGGGCCTGATGAACATCCAGTTCGCGATTCAAAGCGGCGTCATCTACATTCTCGAGGTCAATCCGCGCGCCTCGCGCACCGTGCCCTTCGTCTCCAAGGCCACCGGCATCCCCCTGGCCAAGGTGGCGGCCCGGGTCATGACCGGCAAGTCGCTGGTGTCGCAGGAGCGCACCACGGAACGCATTCCGCCGTACTTCTCGGTGAAGGAGGCGGTGTTCCCCTTCGTCAAGTTCCCCGAGGCCGATCCCATCCTGGGGCCGGAGATGAAATCCACCGGGGAAGTGATGGGCACGGGACACACCTTCGGCGAGGCCTACGCCAAGGCGCAGGCCGCCTCCGGAGTCGTGCTGCCGACGCATGGCCTGTGCTTCATCAGCGTGCGCGACCGCGACAAACCCGGTGCCGTGGTGCTGGCGCAGATGCTGATGGCGCGCGGCTTCGAGATCGCGGCCACCGGCGGCACCGCATTGGTGCTCGAGGAAGCCGGCATCTCCTGCAGGCGCGTGAACAAGGTGCGGGAGGGTCGCCCGCACGTCGTCGATATGATAAAAAACGACGAGGTGGCATTGATCGTCAACACCACCGAGGGCAAGCAAGCGGTGCGCGAATCTCGCTCGATTCGGCGCGAAGCGGTGGCCAGGAAGGTAACCTACTACACGACGGTGGCCGGCGCGCGCGCGACCTGCGACGCGCTCGACCACTTGGGCGACATTGAAGTGAATCGGCTGCAGGATTTGCACAAGGAAATGTTGGCGTGAATCGCACTCCCATGGCTCTTCACAGAAAGCTGCCGTCGTGATCAAGCGCACTCCTATGACTCTGCGCGGCGCCGAGCGGCTGCGCCAGGAGCTGAAGCAGCTCAAGAGCGAGGCGCGGCCCAACGTCATCAAGGCCATCGCCGAAGCGCGCGCCCATGGCGATTTGAGCGAGAACGCCGAATACCATGCAGCGCGCGAGCAGCAGAGCTTCATCGAAGGACGCATCAATCAGATCGAAAACAGCTTGTCGAATTGTGAAATCATCGACGTCACCAAATTGAGCGCCACGGGCCGCGTCGTGTTCGGATCGACGCTCGAGCTCGAGGACCAGGACGGCGGCAACAAAGTGGTCTACCAGCTGGTGGGCGACGATGAGGCGAACATCAAGGAAGGGCTGCTCTCGGTATCCTCGCCGATCGCGCGCGCGCTCATCGGCAAATCCGAGGGCGACGTCGTCGATGTGACGACGCCCGGCGGGACGCGCAGCTACGAGATCGTGTCGGTACGCTACATGTGAGGCGCCCTGCGCGCCCAACTTAGATGATTCGAAACGCGTTTCGCATCTTGTTCGTGCTCTGGGCGGGCAGCCTCTGGTCGCTGGCCGCTTGGGTCGCCCCCACGCTCTTCTACGCGCAGAGCGACCGGCATCTGGCCGGCGCGCTCGCCGCGAGGCTGTTCAGCATCGAGACCTATGTCGGCCTGGGGGTGGCGGCGCTCGCGCTGCTGCTGCCGGGCCGGATGCGCTTCGTCTGGGGGTATGCCGCAGCCGCGCTGCTATCCGCCGACGAATGGGTCTTGAAGGGGATCCTGGCGCAGGCCCATGTGCGCGGCAGCGTGGCGCATTTGGGATTCCTCGCCTGGCATGCGGTGTCGGGCGCGCTGTACGTGCTGGCCTGCTGCGCGGTGTTGCGGCTAGTCTGGAAGGAGGATTTTCGCTAGCCCCTGGCGGCGGCGGTAGAAAACCCCGACGTTGCCGATGCGCTGCACGATCTCGGCTCCGGTGCGGCTCGCCAGGGAGTCCAAGGCCGCATCGCGCGACGCTCGCTCGCCGACTCTGGCGCTCACCTTGACCAGCTCGTGATCGGTCAACGTGCGGTCGAGCTCCGCGACCACCGCGTCGGTCAGCCCGGCATTGCCGAGCATGACGAGGGGGTTCAACGGGTGCGCGAGGCGGCGCAGATGCTTCCTTTGTTTCTCGGTTAGAGCCATCGCAGGATTATAGTCGCGAGCCATGCCCAAACGTACGAAAAGCAGTTCCCGCTGGCTCGCCGAACACGCGAACGATGAGTTCGTCAAGCGTGCGCAGCGCGAAGGCTGGCGCTCGCGCGCGGTATTCAAGCTCGCACAGATTCAGGAGGCCGAGAAGCTGCTGCGGCCGGGAATGCGCGTGGTGGACTTAGGCTCGGCGCCCGGCGGATGGAGTCAGTACGCCGCACGCATCATCGGCGGCACGAGCCGCATCGTGGCGACGGATATCCTGCCGATGGACGCGATCGCCGGCGTCGAGTTCGTGCAGGGTGATTTTCGCGAGGCGGCGGTTCTGGACCAGGTTCTGCAATGCGTCGGCGCGGACAAAGTCGACCTTGTTTTGTCCGATATGGCCCCCAACATGGCAGGTATCGATTCTGTCGATCAGCCCCGGTCGATGTACCTGGCGGAGCTGGCGATCGAGTTTGCGGACCGCGTGCTGGCGCCCGGCGGCGATTTGCTGGTGAAGCTTTTTCAAGGCGCGGGCTTCGATCAGATCATCCGGGATGCGCGGCAAAGGTATGGGCGGGTGGCGACCAAAAAGCCGAAGGCGTCACGATCCCGAAGTCCTGAGATCTATCTGTTGGCGCGGCAGTTTGGGATGGTGTAAGTTCGGGAGGGCCGCCAAGGAGGGAACGCCCACTTAGGCGCAGTGTCGTAGTGATCGCGGCTGTAGGTGTAACT
>JBARBX010000509.1:0-1764 GCA_049793535.1 Steroidobacteraceae bacterium
GTGCTGCTGCGCGCGAGCGCGATGACGCGATAGCCGGCGGCCGCGAGGGCGCCGCACATCGCGAGTCCAAGGCCGCGGCTGCCGCCCGTTATGATGACGTTTTGCATTGGACATTATCGTCCATGGCACAAACGACCGGCAAGCGCGGCCGGCGCAGACCTAGAGAATGTGCTCGCCCTGCAGCAGGCCGGCATTGAAGAAGCCGAGTAAATGCCGCTGATAGTCCTCCGCGGCGGCCCGAAAATATCCGCCATGATGAGCGCCGGGCACCATCCACAGGCTCTTCGGCTCGTGGGCCGCTGCGTACAGCTCGTTTACCATGGCTGGAGAGACGACCTGGTCGAGCGCGCCGCCGATGATCAAGATCGGCCGCGGGGAGATCGCGCCGATGACGTCGCGCGGCGACATGCTGCCCGGGATCAGGCCGGTATTGCGCACCGCCCAATAGGCCGGCCATTCGCTGAGAAAGCTCCAGCGGCCATGCAGTCGGCGCAGGTACTCCTCGTAGTCCGGTGGCGCCGCCTCGATGACCACTGCCCGCAGCCTCGGATCGAGCGCCGCGACCTGAGTCATGAGGAAGCCGCCGATCGAAAACCCCAGGCCGCCGATCCTGTCCGGGTCGACCTCCGGGCGCGCCGCTAGCCAGGTGACGGCCGACTCCAGTGCGCGCTGCTCAATGGGTCCGTACTGAATGTCGCCCCGACGCTCGCTGTCGCCGTCTCCGGGCCAATCGAATGCGAGGACCCCAAAGCCGCCTGCCGCCAGCAAGCGCAGCTCCGCGAGCATGCTGGAGCGATCGGCATTGGTGCCGTGGCTCAGGACGACGGCAGCGCGATTCCGGGAGGGCGCGTACCAGCCGGCGATACGCAGCCCATCCGCCGACGGGAATGAAACGAGCTGCAGGTTCGGGACACCGGTGAGCTCGGGGTGACGTAGGTTTGCGGACGTCGGCCACGGCTCGAAGTCGAGCCGGGCCGCGCGGTAATTTCTATAGGCCACGGCGCAGGCAAATATTGCCGCGAGTGCCAACACCGCGATGATCACTGAGCGCCCCGCAGCGCGGCGCGCGCTACTGCTGAACAAAGGCTACTCCGTGAACGATTTGCTCCGACTCGCGCTGCAATGATTTCGCGATCCAGTCTACCGGCCGGTGAGGACTTCGGCTAGACTTTCACCGCCGTGCAGATGCGCAGTGGATTCAAGTTGGTTGTCGGTTTACAAGGCTCATACATCCAACCGAAGCTGGTTGTCCGCATCACCTCGGCGCCCCCGCGCGCATGAATCCGGCCGTGCTCTCTGCCGACTTCAAGTCTCTATTCCCGGGCGGGGTGGCGGCGGCCGAGCTGCGCGGATCGGGCGATCCCTCGCTGCTGTTGCCATTGGAATCGGCAAGCCTCGGACGCGCCGTGCAGTCGCGAATTGAAGAGTTCGCTGCCGGCCGCGCTTGCGCGCGGCTCGCGTTGGCGCAGTTCGGCTTTGAGGATTTCCCCTTGGCCGTCAGCGGCGACCGTCAGCCGGCGTGGCCGCCGTCCATGGTGGGCAGCATCACGCACACCGCCGGCCTGTGCGCCGCGGTCGTCGGCGAGGCTGCGCACTTCCTGGGGCTGGGGGTAGACGGCGAAGTGGCCGGCGATGTGAAGCCCGACCTATGGCACAAAATCTGCGTACCCCGTGAAATCGCATGGCTGCGCTCGCTGCCTCAGTCTGAGCAGGCTCCGGCGGCGGCATTGATTTTTGCCGCCAAGGAGGCGTTCTACAAATGCC
>JBARBX010000510.1:0-21023 GCA_049793535.1 Steroidobacteraceae bacterium
ACTCGCTCCGGTGACGACGGCTATTTTTCCGGCAAGTAAACTGGACATCTGCTTTAATCCTTCATCGGTTATCATGGCCGTTCAAAATGCCGATCGAACGACTCGAACCCGATCTTAAGCTGGCAGCAGCGCTTTTCGATAGTCTCAGCCGTGCGACTCGCCGCGGACGGGGAATCGTGCGCGACAGCTATGGGCCCGGCGAGCAGGCTGCGCACGACATCATGTATGCCGCGGCCGGGAAAATCGGTCTCGAGATTTCGATCGATGCCATCGGCAACTTGATGATGACCCTGCCGGGGCGGGATCGGCTCGCGCCGCGGGTCATGATCGGTTCGCACCTGGACAGCGTACCCCAGGGAGGCAACTACGACGGCGCCGCGGGTGTGGTGGCGGGCCTCTGCGCCCTGTCCGCGTTCAAGCAGGCGGGAGAGAGCGCCGCTTGCGACATCACCGTCATGGGCATTCGGGCTGAAGAGTCCGCCTGGTTCGACATCGCCTATCTCGGCAGCGGCGGCGCGTTCGGATTGCTCGACCCGGCCTGTCTGGCCATTGCGCGATCGGATAACGGGAAAAGCCTCGAAGCCACCTTGATTGAGCGCGGCTTCGACCCGCAACCCATCCGGGAGCGCCGCCCGCTCCTCGATCCCAAGCGGATCCGCGCCTATTTGGAGCTGCACATCGAACAGGGGCCGACGCTGGTGGCCGAGGGCCTGCCCGCCGCCGTCGTCACCGGTATCAGAGGTTGCAAGCGCTATCGCAATGCGCGCTGCATCGGCCGGTACGGTCACTCCGGCGCCGTGAATCGTGCGCATCGCCACGACGCGGTCGCGGCGACGGTGGCCCTGCTGCATGACCTGGAACAAGTGTGGCTCGAGCAGGAGCGCGCCCACGCGGACCTCGTGATCACCTCGGGAGAGCTCTATACCGACCCCGCCATGCACGGTCCGAGCAAGATTGCCGGCGAAACTCGTTTCGTCATCGACGTACGCAGCGTCTCGGAGGCTGTCATGAATGCCGTCGCCGCCGAGGCCCGACACGCCGCGGCCCGCATCGGCGAGGCCTACCGCGTCACTTTCGACCTGGGCGCGACCAGCGATTCGCCGCCGGCCGTGATGGATGAACGTCTGCGCGCCGCCCTGCGCAGCCGCCTCGAGCACCCCTACGAAATGGCGAGCGGCGCCGGCCACGACGCGGCCGTGTTCGCGAAAATGGGCATTCCGACCGGTATGATCTTCGTCCGTAACGATCATGGCAGCCACAATCCGGATGAAGCGATGACCTTGGACGACTTCGGCGTCGCGACGCGAGCCCTGCTGGGGGTGCTGCGCGACCCTCCCCCGTTATGACGCTGCTGGTTACGGGCGCCACCGGTTTTGTCATGAGCGTGCTCGGGCGGCACTGGCTCGACGCCTACCCGCAGGAGCGTTTGGTGATTCTCGATGCCGCAGCGCCGGATGCGGCGGCGCTGCGCTACTTCGCATCGGTGGCGGAACGGCTCGAGGTGGTGGTCGCGGACGTGACCCAGCCCGACACCTGGCGTGGGAAGCTGGGCGGCGACATCAGCCACATCGTCCACGGAGCCACCGTGACGCCGCTGTCGCGCGGCACGGCCGCCGAGGCGAAGCGCGAGCCTGAAGCGGAGAATCCGGGTCGAATCATCGACGTCAATGTCATGGGGACGGTGGCCGTGCTCGACTGGGCGCGCACGCTGCCGAAATTCGAGAGATTCATTTACGTGAGCTCCGGCGCGGTCTACAAGCATCATGGCCCGGACCGGCCCGGCGAGCCTCTGCCGGAAGATGGCTATGTGATGCCGCGGCGCCTCTACGGCATCTCGAAGCTGGCATCCGAGCTGATCACCGAACGCTACGCAGACTTGTTCGGTCTCTCGACGGCATCGGTGCGTCCCTCATCGGTGTACGGAACCATGGACCGGGTGACGGCAAGCCGAAATTTCCGCCATGTTCCGAATCGCATCGCGCACATGGCGGTCGACGGCGTGCGCCGCGTAAGGGTCAATACCTTGAGCGCCGTGGGCGACTATATTCACGCCGAGGACGTGGCGCGCGCCATCGTCTCGCTGCTGCGCGCGCCGGCGCTGCGCTACGCCGCCTACAACATCGCCGCCGGCAGGACCGCGACGGTGGGCGATCTGGTAGGCTGGGCGGCGGAAAAGGCGCCGGGTTTTCACGCCGAGATCACCACCGAAAACGAGGCCGACATTCTGCAGGATGCGACGCTGACCGACGGCATGTGGGGTGCCTACGACATTTCGCGCATCACGGGCGAGACCGGCTGGCGCCCGCGCCCGGTGCGCGAAGCGCTGCATGCCTACATGGACTGGTTGGCGGCGGAACGCCTCTCCGGCTCCTGAAATCAACATGGACTCCTCCGACCAGTATCCGCGCGATCTCATCGGCTACGGTTCCCGGCCGCCCGCCGTACGCTGGCCGCTCGAAGCCCGGGTTGCCGTGTCCATCGTGCTGAATCATGAGGAAGGCGGCGAGAGCTGCGTACTGCACGGCGATGCGCATTCCGAGTCGGTGTTGACCGACGTCGGCGGCGAACCACTGCCCAATGCGCGCAATCTCAATGTCGAATCGAATTTCGAATACGGCAGCCGCGTCGGTGTCTGGGAGGTCATGCGAATCCTGCGCGAGCGCCGGGTGGACGCCACGGTCTATGCGGTGGGTATGGCGCTCGAACGCAACCCCGACGCCGCCGCCCTCATCGCGGACAGCGGCTTCGAGGTCGCCTGTCACGGCCAGCGCTGGATCGACTACAGCCTCGTCGCCGAGGACGCCGAGCGCGCCGACATGCTGCGCAACATCGAGATCATCACGCGCCTCACCGGCAAAAGGCCGCTCGGCTGGTACACCGGCCGCCCGAGCACGAACACGCGCCGGCTCGTGGTCGAGGCCGGCGGATTTCTCTACGACAGCGACGCCTACAACGACGATCTTCCCTACTGGACCCGCATCGGCGGGCGTGCGCACCTGATCCTGCCCCACAGCTTCGACAACAACGACAGCCGCCTGCAGCGCGGCGGCGACTTCGCCACCGGCGAGGATTTCTTCGTGTATTGCCGCGACGCCTTCGATTGGCTGTACCGACTGGGCAATGCAGGCCGGCCGCGCATGATGACCATCAGTTTGCATTCACGCATCGTCGGCCGGCCGGGCCGGATCGGCGCGTTGGTCCGGCTGCTCGATCACATCCAGCGCCATGAAAGCGTTTGGCTGTGCAACCGCGCCAGCATCGCGCGACATTGGATGACCCACCACCCCGCCGCCTGACGCGACGCCTGACGCGACGCCTGGAATACAGGCGAGCGTTATCCGATCAGGGATCTCAAGCGCTGAGTGCGGGATCCGGCCGTGGTCTCCGCCGCCCTGCGCAGCAGTTTCTGGGCGTCGGCGGCGGGCAATGCGCGGCTGAACAGGAAGCCCTGCGCCTCGTGACAATCGTGCTCCTGCAGGAACAGAAGCTGAGGGAAGCTCTCGACGCCCTCCGCGGTGACGCTGATCCGCATGGAGCGCGACATCGCGATGATGGCGGCCGCGATTGCACGGTCGTCGCTGCAGTCGATGAGGCTGGTCATGAACGACCGGTCGATCTTCAAACGATCGACGGCGAAGTGCCGCAGACGGCCGAAGCTCGAGTAGCCCGTGCCGAAGTCGTCGATGGCCAGCATCACGCCCAGCTCCTTCAATTGCGCCAACGCCGTTTCCGCCCAGGCCTCGTCCTTCATCACCACCGATTCGGTGATCTCCAATTCCAGCATCGACGGCTCGATACCGGACTCCTTGATGATGTCGGCCACCAATTGCGGAAAATCCTTCAAAATGAACTGCTGGCCCGAGACGTTTACCGCCATGCGGGTTACCGGCAGGCCTTCGTCGACCCAGTCCTTGGTCTGCGCGCAGGCCGTGCGCAACACCCACTCGCCGATGCTCAGAATGAGCCCGGTTTCCTCGGCCACGGGAATGAACTCCGCCGGCTGAACCACCCCCAGTTCTTCGTTGGTCCATCGCAGCAGCGCTTCCATGCCGGAGACACCGCCCGTGCGCACGTCGAATTGCGGCTGATAGTGCAGAGTGAACTCGCCGCGCTCCAGCGCGCCGCGCAATTTGGCTTCCAGGGTGAAGCGGTGCAGCGCCGCGTCGTTCATGGAGGCGTCGAAGAACGCGAACATGCCCGGACCCTTGCGCTTGGCGAAGTACATGGCGAGGTCCGCATTGCGCAGCAGGGTATCGACCTCCACCCCGTCGCCCGGGAACAGGGCAACGCCGATGCTCGGCGTCACGACCAAGGTATGCAGGGCGAGGCGCATGGGCTCCTGCAGCTCCGCTATCAGGCGGGACGCGACCGCGGCCGCGTCGTCCGCGGATCGTATGCTCGGCAGCACCACGATGAATTCATCGCCGCCGAGCCGGGCGATATGGCTGGCGCGGGCGGTGGGCAGGTCCTCCACCGACTCGTCGGAGCGCAGTGAGCTGCGCAGGCGCGCGGCGACCAGACTCAGCAGTTCGTCGCCGACCGCGTGTCCCAGGGTATCGTTGACCCGTTTGAAATTGTCGAGGTCCAGATACAGCACCGCCAGCATGCGCTGATGCTGCTTCGCAGCCATGAGAGTGCTGTTCAGACGGTTGCGCAACTGTTCCCGATTCGGCAGGCCGGTCAGTGCGTCGAAGTAGGCCAGCCTGACGATGCGGTGCTCCGATCGCCACTTGCTGGCCAACGAAATCGTCATCTGCCGGATTTCGTGGGGATGAAAGGGCTTTTGCAAATAGGACAGCTTTTCTTCCGGCGGCACCATGCCGCCGATCTCGCGCGGATCGACGTCCGAGTAGGCCGTGCAAATGACAATTTCAACGGCGGGATCGAGCTCCCTGATCCGTGCCGCGGCCCAGACACCGTCGGGACCCGGCGGCATGCGCATGTCCAGAAACACCACAGCGTATGGATCGTCCGCGGCGAGCGCCTCGCGCACGGCGGCAACGGCCGCTTCCGCGCCATCGCAGAAAAACGGCGCGAAAGTCGTGTCGCTGGAGGGACTCTTCGCCATCGGATCCGGGATGCTCTTGCTGAACAGGCGCTCGCGCAAATTGTGGAATACGGCGGTCTCGCTGCTCATGTCGGTGTCGAGCAGGATCTGCCGATAGGCGTTGCGCACCTCGGCTTCGTCGTCGGCGACGAGCACACGAATCGGCATTTTCTTTTGTTCGGACACGGCAACCTCGACGATGCTTCAATAAATGGATCGACTCTCTCGAATAGGCAACGGCAGCAGCAGGTGCATGGACGCGCCCCGGCCCGGACCCTCGCTGGCCGCCCAAATTCGGCCTCCCAGGGCACCGATGGCGTTGGCGCACCAATGCAGGCCGATGCCGTAGTTGGTTTCGCGCGATTTGGTCGAAAATCCCTTGTCGAACACGCGCTGCAAATTGTCCGCCGCGATCCCCACCCCGTCGTCCTTGCAGTGCAGGTGTAGCTGGTCGCTGCCGGCGTCGGCGATGATCTCGGCCGCGAAATGCAATTCGCCCTTTTCCCGGCCCGCATCCCGCACGGCGTCGGCGGCGTTGATGATCAGATTCTGCAGGATCAGGCGCAGGACAGTGCGCGCCACGCGCACGGCTCCCACCTTGCGCATCGACTCATCGGAGTTCACCACCAGCCGCTGGCGCGCCGCATCGGGGACGATTTCCAAGGTTTGAGCGACCAGATCGGGCAGGCGCACGGACTCGACCACGTGGGCGTTTCGCGTCGAGCGCATGAGCTCGCTTAGCGCCGTCTGCACGATGGTCGCCTGCCGCTGCACCACGTCGACGTCGGTGCGCGCATCCTGGACGGCTGCGGCCAATTCGCGACAGCCCAGGCGTACGAACTCCTCGAGATCCGAGCGCCGTGACGCGGGTGCGCAATCCGCTGCGAGCTCGGCGAGAGCAAGTTCCACGTCGCCGGCGGGCGCATCGCGCAGCCGGTCGCCGAGTGTCGCGATCCTGACCCCGAGCGGAGTCATGGCGTTGCCGAGGTTGTGCAGCACGCCCTTGGCCAGTTCGGCGAAACCGGCCTGGAACGACTGGTCGACCAGTTGCCGCCGCGACTCAGCCACGCGCTCGACCATCCGGTCGAATTCCCCCGCGAGTTTGGCGATCTCGTCCTGGCCGGGAATGTTCAAGGGCACCGTCAAATCGGTGCCTTGGCCGACCGCCACGGCATGACGGGTCACCCGGGCCAGGGGCCTCAAGACGATGCGATTGAGAGCGACCACCAGCAACAGGAGCACCGTGACCGCGGCGCCGATCAAGTACAGCGAGGCATAGGTGACCGCTCCACGGCCGCGGTCGGTGATCCTACGCGGCACCTCCACGCGCAGGCTCACGATCGGCTTGCCGTAAATATCCGCGAAGGACTTGAGAATCTGCGTCGACACATCGGTCTCGGCGATCCTTTCCTGACCAAGCGGCTGAAGAGGCAGGAGGGCGAGACTCGCCTGCGCTTGAGCGCCGATCAGCCGCACCTGCGCCGGCGTCAACAACCGGCCCATGAGCACCATTCCCAGCGGCCGTCCGGTGCCGCTGCCGTCGAGCACCGGCGCCGCGGCGATCATCATGACGCCGTGATTGGTCCCGAGCAGGCCTCTCGCCGGCTTGCCCCCGCTCAAAACATCGCGCCACGGAAAGTCCCGCGGCAGCGCTCTGCGGGCGGTCAAGTCCAGATCCAGCGGCGCACCGGTATCCAGGTCACGGGCGCTCGAGGTCACGTAATCGCCGTTCATATCGACGATCAGGATGGCGTTCGCCTTGAGCTGCTTCAGCGCCACCGGGGTTATGTTGGCGGCCACAAAAGCCGGGTCGCGGGACTGCACGAATTGATACGCGTCGGCCCAGTTGCCCCAATCCGCGGCACTCAACTGCAAATTCTCAAGGGCGGTATCCAGCGCATACTCGATGCGCCGCATCGAGGTCTGCGCATCTTCGCGCTCGAGCGCCGCAAAGCTCGGCATCAGCACCTGCTTCTGAATCGAGATCTCGAGGAAGATCAGGACCGTAAACAACAGCGCCAGCAGCGAAATCATTTTGGTGCGGATATTCACCCGTTATTGGTAACAGAATTCACGAATTCCGGCCGTGCCCCGGTCTTATTTCGCGCCGCACCCCCACCCGGCGGGGTCCGGAATGAGACCTGGATCACGCTTGCGGTACACCCATTAACTCTGCGTAATGCGGGTGGCCATGCGGCGGGATGAGACGTTCTACACCCTGGGAACCGGCTTTCCGGCAGTATCATCATCGAACAACTCGAGGGATTGCGGAGGAGTATATGAATCAATCAGGACGCAGACATTTGGGCTATGCCGCGGTGCTCGTTTCGCTGGCCGCGCTCGCCGGTACCGCATCGGCGGAAACGACCTGGCAGAAGAATCACCCGCGGCGCACGCAGGTGAATCATCGGCTGGCCAATCAGAACAAGCGCATTCATCAGGACGTCAAGAACGGCACGCTCAGCAAGTCGCAAGCTGCCAATCTGCACCATGAGGACCATCAGGTGCGTCAGGAGGAGCGCGACATGGCCAGCCAGAATGGCAGCCATATCACCAAGCCCGAGAAGAAGGTGTTGAACGGCCAGGAGAACAACATCAGTTCGCAGATCCCGCCGAAGTAACCGGGCGGCTTCGGTCCAAAGGGCCGCGGGAGGCGTGGCGCTTCCCCGCGGCTCCGGCTGAAGGCCTAGAAGCGCAGCGACAGGCAGCTCAAGCCGCCGTCCATTTTCCTGAATTCCGACACGTCGATCGGTACCACTCGGCAGCCTCTTGCCTCCAGCGCCGCATGCATCAGCGGGTAGCCGGCCGCCACGAACACCGCATCGTTCACCCGCACGCAATTCGCGGCGTAGGCTTCCGACGGGGGCACGATGACGATGCGGCTCGCGCGATCAAAACCCTTGGACGCTCGAAGATCGCCTTCGATGGCGCCGTCCGCGACCCACAGCGCCCCTCCCAGATGGGCGATGCCGCTCTTCAAGTGCAACAGGGCGGGCTTGGCTCTGATATCGATGATGCTGGAGGCATAGCCCCACCGGCCGAGCCGCTCCGCAAGCTGCTCTGCGCCCTGCTCGTTGGTGCGGGCCGAGATGCCTATCAAAAAATGCCCGTCCGCTTCGCAAATGTCCCCGCCGTCGACGGTACCGGGTGCCTCGATGACCTGTGTGTGCCCGAAGCAATTGCCCAGGCATTGCGCGACGCTCTGCACCTCGCCCCGGCGGCTGCTCGCCCCGGGCCGCGTGACCACGGCGCCCCGCTCGGTGACGATCGCCGTGTCCTCGACAAAGGTGCCGTCGGGATGAGCCTCATCCGGCTGCAATTGGATCACCTCGAGACCGCGGTCGCGCAGCGCCTGAACGTAGCGTGCGTGCTGCTCGAAGGCGAGATCCACATCGGGAGGTCCTTCCGCGGCCGCGGTCAGTCCGGCGGCAAAACTTCGGGAAGGCGGGCGAACGATGGCGCGGGTGAAAGGGATGCGGCAGGTCCTATGCAGCCTGATTGCGCCCGGACTTCTTGGCGGTCTGCAATTTCTGCTGCGACTTCTGCAGCAGGTCCGAGGGGCTGTCGGTCGCTTCCGGGATGGCGGCGCATACCCCCACACTGACGCTGATATAGCGCAATACCGCCGAACGCGGGTGATGAATCCGCAGCTCCCTGACCCGTTCGGCCATGAGTTGGCCGACGCGCAAGGCCTGCTCCGTCGTCAGGCCCGGCGCGAACGCGATCAGACTGCCACCTTCGATGCGCGCCGCGACATCGCTCGCGCGGCGCAGGCATCCGGATACCACGTGGGCGACGCGCCGAATGGTGGAATCGCCGGCCGCGCGGCCGAAGGTGGCGTTGTAGAGGTCGAGGGCGTCGATGTCGATCGAGAAAACCGCGATGCTGCGCTTCTCGCGCTGGGCGACCGACCAATCGCGCTTCAGCAGCTCCTCGAGATACGCCAGGGTGAACAGCCCCGTCAATCGATCGTCGCGGATCGCCACCGCCGTCGGCTGGTGCGACCCGCTCAACGTGTCGCGTGCAAGCTTGGGATCGATGTGCAAACGCTCGCCGGCGTCCCGGTGATGACCGGCGAAATGAGTGACCCGGCCGCCCGCATCGAGCAGCGGCAAAACCGTCATCTCATTCCAAAACACCCTGCCGTCCTTGCGATAGTTTCGCAGCAGCACCCGGCAGGACTCCCCTGTCTTGAGCGCCTCGCGCAACCGGTGCCGCCCGTCCTGTTCACGGTCGTCTCCCTGCAGAAAACGGAGGTTTCGGCCGAGCAGCTCCGCCGCGGAGTAGCCGGTCAATGCTTCGAAACCGGCATTCACGTAGATCACGGGGCGTTCGGGGTCCTGCGCATCCACGAGCACCACGCCTTCGGGCGAGGTGTCGACCAAGCGACGATACATATCCGCGTCAACGCCAGTCATGGCAGTCCCTCTGTCAGCACCAGGGGCGGTATGACCGATAGGCCGGCGATCCGCGAGACAGTCTCCTGCCAACGCCGATTCCCATGCAAATCCACCGGCGCCTCGCCGCGGGCGCGCATGCGCACCAGCCGCGCCTGCGATGCCGCAGAGCCGATCTTCGCCCCGAAAGCCTCCAGCACCGATTCTACGGAAGGTCTGTCGTTGCAAATGAGCAGGACGTCGCAACCTGCGGCCAAGGCCAGCTCGCTGCGCACGATGACGCCGCCGAAGGCGGCGGCACCCGCCATGCTGAGGTCGTCGGCGAACACACAGCCGTGGAATCTCATCTCGCCGCGCAACACCCCGTTGATCCAGCGCGGCGACAAGCTGGCCGGCAGCGCATCCACCGCCGGAAACACCACGTGCGCCGCCATGATCCCGGCCACATTGTTCTCGATCAGCGGGCGATAGGGGCGCAGGTCCGCCTCCAAATCGACGAATTCGCGCCGGTCCACCGGCAGCGCCACATGCGAGTCGGCCACCACCGCGCCGTGGCCCGGAAAGTGCTTGGCGACCGCCGGCATCCCCGCCTCGCGCATGCCCGACAGGACGGCCACGGCGAGAGCGGCGACGGCATCCGGATCGCTGTGGAAGGCCCGATCGCCGATGACCTCGCTGACGCCGTAGTCGAGGTCGACGCAGGGGGCGAAACTGAAATCCACGCCCACGGCGCGCAACTCGCTCGCCATCAACCAGCCCACCGACTGCGCCAGCTCGAGCGCGTCGCGCCGATCCCCGTCGAAGCGTCTGCCCAGGAGCCGCATGGCCGGCAGGCGCGTAAATCCCTCGCGGAAGCGTTGCACCCGCCCCCCTTCGTGGTCCACCGCGATGAGCAGATGGGGCGTGCGCAAGGCGCGGATCGCTCCCGTCAGGGCGGCGAGCTGGTCCGGATTGAGGTAGTTGCGGGTGAACAAGACAACGCTGCCGACCAGGGGGTGCGAGAGCACGCGAACGTCGTCCGCGGTGAGTTCGGTGCCCGCGATATCGACCATGAGCGGTCCCAGGCTCACGCGACGGCCTCGAAGACCGCGATCGATTCGACGTGCGTCGTATGCGGAAACATGTCCATCACCCCTGCGCAGGTCAGCGTGAATCCCTGGCTGTGCACCAAGATCTCCGCATCCCGCGCCAAACTCCCCGGATGGCAGGAAATATACACGACTCGGCGCGGCCGCCAGTGCGCCATCCGCGGCAGCAACTCGGCGGCTCCGGCTCGCGGCGGGTCGAGCAGCACCAGGTCGTAGCGCTCGTTCGCCCACGGTCCGAACTGCGTCGGCTCGAATAGATTCTCCACGAAGAATGCGCTATTGCCAATGCCGTTACCCGCGGCGTTGGACCGGGCCTTGGCGATGAGGGCCGCGTCGCCCTCGACTCCCGAAGCCCGGCCCGCACGACGGGACAGGGGCAGCGTGAAATTGCCCAAACCGCAAAACAAGTCGAGCACCGAATCGCCGACGGTGGGCTGCAGCATCTCGATGGCCGCGGCCACCATCGACACGTTGACCTCACGGTTCACCTGAATGAAATCGACCGGTCCGAATTCTAAGATCACACCGCCGCCATCCACCGCGTAGGTCAGCGCGGGAAGGTCCGGCCGCAGAGGCCGCACGCTGTCGAGGCCGCCGCTCTGCAGGTAGATCTGCACTCCATGGCGGTCGCCGAAGTCCGCGATTTTCTGCAGATCCGCAGATCCCGGCGGCTTCAGCACGCGCAACACCAGCGCGGTCGCGGCATCCCCCGCCGCCACCTCCACCTGCGGCAGGTGCTCGCGTATGTCCAGGGTCTCGACCAGCGCGGCCAGGTCCCGCGGCAACTCGGCCAGCGGCGGGAGCAGCACTTCGCAGCGCTTGAGGTCCGCGATATAGGGTTTCTCTCGTTCCCGAAATCCGGCCAGCACCCGGCCCTTTTTGTGGACGTACTTGACCCCGAGCCGCGCCCGGCGGCGGTACGCCCACTCGGGTCCGCGCAGCGGTGCCAGTACCCGCTGCGGGCACACCCGGCCGATGCGCTGGAGATTGTCGAGGAGCTGGCGCTCTTTGGCGGCTATTTGAGCCGACGCCGACAGATGCTGCAGGGAGCAGCCGCCGCACACTCCAAAGTGCGCGCATGCGGGGATCACGCGATCCGGGGAGGCATCGAGAACTTCGACGAGTCCCGCTTCGTCGAATTGCCGGCGCCGCTTGAACAGGCGGAAACGAACGCGTTCTCCGGGCAGGGCGCCGTCGATGAACACGGTTTTGCCGTCGACTCGCGCGATCCCCCGGCCGTCGTGGGCCAGGTCCACGATGTCGGCTTCCTGAATCTCGCTCAGGCCACGGGAAACACTCAGACAGGCTCCTGGGGCCACGCCGCCGAAAATTCCTTGAGGTGCGCCGCGGCCGAATCGCTCAGCAGCTTGCGCACCCGTGCGACCTCTTGGGCGTGCTCGATGCCGTTCAGATGTCCGCGCAGCAGCTCGAAGCGCAAATAGATCAGATAGGTATTGAGCACGTCGGTTTCGCAGTAATCGCGAATCCGCGGCAGGCCGCCCTTCAGGTACTCGCCCCACACCAGGGCGCCGTGCATGCCCACCTTGCCCGGAAATCCGAGCAGGGTGGCGATGTCGTCGAGGCTCGCGCGCCCTCGCCCCTGGAACCCCGACAGAATATCCATCAGATCCATGTGCCGCCAATGGAAGCGGCTCAAGTAATTGCTGAATCTGAAGCTATGGTCGGATTCACCCGTCTCCCAGTAGCGTGCGGCGGTGACGCCGTGCAGCAGACTGCGATAGTGCAGCACGGGCAGGTCGAAACCCGCGCCGTTCCAGGACACCAGGTCCGGCGTGTACTTGTCCAAGCCGTCGAAGAACCGCTCGATCAAGTCCTTTTCCGAGGAGGTTTCTTCGCCGAGGCTCCACAGCTTCAGCGTGTCTCTCGACCGCATCGCCACCGAGATGGCGACGACGCGGTGCTGTTCGTGCGAAAGGAATTCGCTGCCGGTCTCCTGGCGGCGCTTGGTGAACATGATCTGCGCCACGTGTTCGTCGGACAAGTCGTGCAGACCGTACAGCCGCCTGCCGAGATCGGTGTCGGGCACCGTCTCGATGTCGAACACCAGGGTGTTCATACGCGCATGAGCACGGCCACCGCCACCACCAGCCCCGCCTCGTCGGTCAAGGTGACGTGTCCTTCGCCTATTCCCAGGCCGTCGCGAACCTTGGCGCCGCGCGCCGAGTAGACCACCTCCGGCTTGCCCCAGGAATTCTGCACCACGCCGACGTCGCGTATCCAAACGCCGTGCGCGAATCCGGTGCCCATGCCTTTGACAATGGCTTCTTTGGCGGCGAAGCGCATGGCGATGAAGCGCACGGGGCGGGCCGTGCGCTCGAACTGGGCGCGCTCTTCGGGCATCAGCAGATGCGATAGAAAGCGTTCGCCGTGCTTCTCGTACACGCGCTGGATGCGGTCGACCTTGAGCACATCGATGCCGATTCCGTAGATCATGGAGCGCGCAGCACCCGCGCCGTGCGCATCAGCTCTTTCATGTCGCGCACGGCTTTCGCCAATCCGTCGACGATCGAGCGCGCGACGATGGCGTGCCCGATGTTGAGCTCGACAATTTCGGCGATGGCGGCGATGGGCTGGACATTGTGGTAGTTGAGACCGTGGCCCGCGTTCACGATCAGCCCGAGGCGCGAGCCGAATTTGGCGGCCGCCAGCATCCGCTCGAATTCGCGCGCGCGCGCGGCGCCCGTTGAATCCGCGTAGGCGCCCGTGTGCAATTCGATCGCGGGGGCGCCGGCGCGTTGTGCGGCCTCGATTTGTTCCGGGTCGGGATCGATGAACAGGGAGACGCGAATGCCCGCGCCCCCGAGGGTCTTTACGGCATCTGCGATCCGCGCGCTCTGCCCCAGGACGTCCAAGCCCCCCTCGGTGGTGACTTCCTGGCGCGACTCCGGCACCAGGCAGCAATCCTGCGGCAGCACCGTGAGCGCGATCCGCGTCATCTCGTCGGTGACCGCCATCTCCAGATTCATGCGGGTCTGCAACGCACCGCGCAGCGCCGTGACGTCCCGATCCTGGATGTGCCGCCGGTCCTCGCGCAAATGCAAGGTGATGCTGTCGGCGCCGGCCTCCTCCGCCAGCAGCGCCGCGTACAGGGGATCGGGGTAGCGGGCGCGCCGCGCCTGGCGCAAGGTGGCCACGTGATCGATGTTCACGCCGAGCGCGACGCTTGAGTGCAGGGCGCCGCCGCTCACGGGGCATCGCCTCGCGTCGCCCGCGCATCGGGCTCGCGGCGGCGCAGTGCCAGAGCCACCTCGCGCGATTTCAAGGAGCGGCCGTCGAGACAGGCATCGATGGCCGCCCGCAGCACCCGCTTGGCGTCGCGCAGCGTGCGGACATCGTCGAAACACTCGGCCTCGAGATCGGCCAGGGATTGACCGTAGACCGCGCCCGGCGCCTCGGCCACACAGAGCTGCGGTGCGCTCATCGCGGCGAACCGGTAATAGCGGCCCGGTTCCACCGGAGCTCCCTCGCCGGTCCTGGCAAGTTCGAGCCCATAGCCCAAGTCGTTCAGCAAACGCTTCTCGAAGCGGCGTAATGTCGCTTCCTCGATCTCCCCGTCGCACAGCGCCTGCACGCATGCGGTGTAGGAGAGGAAAATCTCGGGGTGCGGATCGCGTCTCTCGGTCAACTTGAGGAGCAGCTCGTTCAAATAGAATCCGCTCATGAGCCGTGCCGGCTTGAGATTGGTCATCCTGCCGTCGATCTCGGCCGTCACCAGTTGACACGCTTCGCCGCTGCCCGACCAGGATACGAGCATGCGCTGGAAGGGCCGCAGCAAGCCCCGCAAGGTGGATTTGGGTCCGTTGGCGCCGCGCGCGAACAGGGTGAGCCGACCATGATCCCCCGTTATCACCTCGACGATGCGGCTGGTGTCGCGATAGGGATATTGGTGCAAGACGTAGGCCGGCGCCAACCACACGCGCCGGGAGGATGGCATGCCCTTGAGCCTACTCAAACTCTTCACAAAGTGTCGTACCCAAACTGGCGCAGCGCCATTTCGCTGTCGGCCCAGTTTTCCTTGACCTTGACCCAGAGCTCCAGATGCACGGAGCGCTGCCACAGGTCGTTGAGTTCGATCCGCGCGAGACGCCCGATCTCCTTCAATCGCTCGCCGCCCTGGCCGATCACGATGGCCTTCTGCCCGGCGCGCTCGACCCAGATGACGGCGTTGATCATGATGCGATTGTTTTCGTCCGCAAAGCGTTCGATTTGCACATTGATGCCATAGGGCAATTCCTCGCGCAGCTTCAACGTCAGCTTCTCGCGCACGATCTCCGCCGCATGAAACGGTTCGTCGCGATCGGTGATGACATCGGCTGCAAACAGCGGCGGCGACACCGGCAGCCGCGACCCGATGAGATCGACCAGCCGATCAAGGTTATCAGACTCGAGCGCCGATATCGGGATGATTCCCGACGCCGGAATGCGCTCGGTCATCTCATCCAGGAAGGGCAGCAGCCGCTCCTTCGGAAATACCCGATCGACCTTGTTGATGCACAGGAACAGGGGCTGTTTGAGGCCGCGCACCCGGTCCCAGACCCACATGTCCTCATCGGTGAAACGCATGGCCTCGATCACGAACAGAATGACGTCCGCATCCTGGGAGGATGACAGGGCGACGCGGTTCATATACTGGTTCATTACCCGGCGGGTCGATTCATGCAAGCCGGGGGTATCGACCAGGACCAGCTGCGCGTCCGGCCGGTTGACGACGCCCAAGATCCGATGCCGCGTGGTTTGCGGTTTGGCGGTGACGATGGACACCTTGCGGCCCACCAGGGCGTTCACCAGGGTCGATTTGCCGACGTTCGGCCGTCCCACGATGGCCACCTGCCCGGCCCGAAACTTCGCCTCGCTCATGCGGGGTTCCGCATTTCGGCCGGCAGCAGCCCCAGCAGTTTCGCGGCCGCCAATTGCTCGGCGCGGCGGCGGCTGGCGCCCTCGCCCACCGCCGCAATGCCGAATATCGGCACCTCGCAGCAGACCGTGAATGACTGCAGGTGAGGGTCCCCCGTCACCGCAGTCAGGGTGTAGACCGGCAGGGCGAGGCCGCGCGCTTGCAGCGTTTCCTGGAGACGGGTCTTCGGGTCCTTGAGCGAATCCGCCGCCGGCAATTGCGCCATCCGCGGACCCAGGATGCGCGCCACGGCGGCCGCGGCCGCATCGAATCCAGAATCCAGGAAAATCGCGCCGAGTACGGCCTCCAACGCATCCGCCAATATCGACGCCCGGCGAAATCCGCCCGATTTCAGCTCACCCGACCCGAGGCGCAGGTGATCGCCCAGACCCAATTCCGCGCCGATCTGCGCCAGTGTCTCGCCGCTCACCAGAGTCGCACGGAGCCGCGACAGGGCTCCTTCATCCGCTTCGGGGTGCGCATCGAAGAGCATGCGCGCAACGGCGCAATTCAGGATCGAATCGCCCAGGAATTCCAGCCGTTCATTGTGATCCGCGCCCGCGCTGCGATGGGTCAGCGCCGCGTGGCACAGTTCCGGATGCGTGAATACGTGGCCCAAGGAACGCTCGACCCACGCCGGCAGCTCGTCCGATTTGCGCAGTGGATTCACTGCCCCTTCACGGTCTTGTCGAAATGCGCGGTGAGCGAAAGGTTGCCGATGTAGGGCACCGAATCGTCATAGGCCACGTGCAGCGTCAATCCTCCATCGTCCCGCGTGATCTCGATGTCCTTCTGATTGACCCCGGTGATGTCCTCGATGTCCCAGTGCCGGCTGATGGAGTTGCGTATGGCGTCGATGCTGGCGCTATCACCCTTGGATTCGGTGACGGACGATTCCATGGTCCGCACGAGCTTCATGTAGTTCAAGTACACGGGTATCAGACGAACCACCCCGTAGCCGACGGCGCCGACGAACACGAGAATGAACATCAGACCGATGAAGGTCATTCCCTGCTGACGCCGGCGCATTAACTGGTTCATGTCATTGGCTCCCTAAAATGGGCCTCTATTGAATCGCATTCCCTATGCGCCGCCAGAGAGGTCCGTCACGAGTATCAAGATTAAGCCAAATTAGCACGGCTTTACCCACCAGATTCTGCTCCGGTACGAAGCCCGGCGCCTCGCTATCGTCGAGGAACCGGCTGTCCTTGCTGTTATTGCGATTGTCGCCCATGAAGAAGTAGTGCTTGGGCGGGACCACCCATTCGCCGGTCTTGGCCCCGCCCAAGGAGAACATGATGCGGTGGCGTTTGGAGTCGAGCTGCTCGAATGCGGTCGGAGCCCCCACGTAATTCCACTGATCCTGCTTGGGGCCGGTGTAGAGGGGCCCCGGCTGCTGCGGTACCGGCTTGCCGTTGATATATAACTGGTTGTTCTCATCCACCCGGATGTGGTCTCCGGGGAGACCGACCAGGCGCTTGATGTAGTTGATCTTCGGATTCGGCGGCAGGCGGAACACGATGACATCGCCCCGATGCGGCGTGCCCGTCGCCAACAGCAGTGTATTGGAAATGGGCAGGCGCAATCCGTAGGAAAACTTGCTGACGAAGATGAAATCTCCGTCGTAAAGCGTCGGCATCATCGAATCGGAGGGGATGCGAAACGGCTCGAAGAGAAACGACCGGATCACCAACACCAGCACGATGACCGGAAAGAACGAGCGCGCATATTCCACGGCAACGGGTTCGCGCACCCGGTCCGCGGGCGTGCCTGCCGCGGCGGCGGCGAGCATGCGGCGGCGCGCGAAGAAGGCCCGATCCAGCACCCATATGATGCCGGACAGCGCGCCGACCACCACCAGCATGAAGCTGAAATCAACCGCCTCGTAGCGAAACAGGCGCCACAACATCGCGAGCGCCAGCACCACCAGCGCATAGCCCGCCATTTTCGGCAAGGTAGGTTCCACCGTACTCGTCGCTCCCGGATCCCTCTTCGGCCGGAAGATCCAGCCGTCGGCCAAAATCACCAGCACGCAGACGATGCCCGCGCACAGCAACCCCATAAACAGATTATCGCCGTCGTTCACGCCATTCCTCCGCTATATCAATTCGTCTTCTTGCCGACCTGCAAGACGGCCAAAAAAGCCTCTTGCGGAATTTCGACCTGACCCACCTGCTTCATGCGCTTCTTGCCCGCCTTCTGCTTCTCCAGCAGCTTGCGTTTGCGCGTGATGTCGCCTCCGTAGCACTTCGCCAGCACGTTCTTGCGCATCGCCTTGACGCTGGCGCGCGCGATGATGTGGCTGCCGATGGCCGCCTGCACGGCGATATCGAACATCTGGCGGGGAATCAATTCCTGCATCTTGTCGACCAGCTCACGGCCGCGGTTATAGGAATTATCCTTGTGCACGATGAGCGACAGTGCATCGACCGGATCGCCGTTGATCAGCACGTCGAGCTTGACCAGCGGCGCCGCTTGAAAATGGCTGAATTCATAGTCGAAGGAGGCGTAGCCGCGGCTCGCCGATTTCAAGCGGTCGAAGAAATCGAGCACGACTTCGGCCAGCGGCAATTCGTATTGCAGCGACACCTGGCTGCCGAGGAACAGCATCTTCTTCTGCACGCCGCGTTTTTCGCTGCACAGGGTCAACACCGCGCCGACGTGATCCGGAGGCACCAGGATGTTGGCAGTGATGATGGGCTCGCGCAGCTCGGAAATCCGGTCCTGGGGCGGCAATTTGGTCGGATTGTCGACGTAAACGACCGAATCGTCGGTGAGCAGCAGCTCGTAGATCACGGTCGGGGCGCTGCTGATGAGTTGCAGGTCGTACTCGCGCTCGAGGCGCTCCTGCACGATGTCCATGTGCAGCAGCCCGAGAAAGCCGCAGCGGAATCCGAATCCCAGCGCGGTCGACACCTCGGGCTCGAAATGCAGTGCCGAGTCGTTCAGCTTGAGCTTTTTCAGCGCCTCGCGGAATTGCTCGTAGTCGTCGGTGCTCACGGGAAACAATCCGGCGAAGACGCGCGGCTGCACCTGCTTGAAGCCCGCGAGCGGCGCTTTGGCGGGATTGGCTTCGAGGGTAATGGTGTCGCCGACCGGGGCTCCGTCGATCTCCCTGATGCCGGCGATGACGAATCCGACTTCCCCCGTCAGCAGGGAATCGCGGGTGGTGGGCTTGGGAGCGAAACGGCCCAGCTTGTCGATCTGATGACTACGCCCGGTGGACATCACGCGAATCTTGGCCCCCGTGTGCAATGCACCATTCATCACCCGCACCAGCGACACCACCCCGACGTAATTGTCGAACCATGAATCGATGATCAGCGCCTGCAGGGGACCGTCCGGATCGCCCTTGGGCGGCGGTATTCGCTTGACCAACTGCTCCAGCAACTCAGGCACGCCGAGGCCCGTCTTGGCGCTGACCAAGGCGGCATCATCGGCGGGAATGCCGATGATTTCCTCGATTTCGTGGATGACCTTGGCGGGATCGGCCGAGGGTAAATCGATTTTATTGATGACCGGCAGCACCTCGAGGCCCTGCTCCAAGGCGGTATAGCAATTGGCGACGCTCTGCGCCTCCACTCCCTGGGCGGCGTCCACCACCAGCAGCGCCCCCTCGCACGCAGCCAGCGACCGCGACACTTCGTAGGAGAAGTCCACGTGACCCGGCGTATCGATGAAATTTAGCTGGTACAACTCGCCGCTGACCGACTTGAACCCGAGCGTCACGCTCTGGGCTTTGATGGTGATGCCTCGTTCACGCTCCAGATCCATCGAATCGAGCACTTGAGCCTGCATTTCTCGGGCGTCGAGGCCGCCGCATTCCTGAATAAATCGATCCGCCAAAGTCGATTTGCCGTGATCAACATGAGCAATGATGGAAAAGTTGCGGATATTCTTCATCTAGACTCAGGTTTGGGCAAACTCCCTATTATACCGGTCGGCGATGATAAGCGAGGGCCTTATGCACCTCCTCGGCGTCCAAGCGCCCGTGACAGACCAATTCCCCCTCGAAGAGCAGCACCGGAATCTTGTGGCCGTAGCGCACTTTCGCGGCCGGGTCCGCATCGACGTCGCGCACGTCGACGCCGACATCGCCAACGGCCGGCAATGCGGCGAGTTCGCCCAGCATCTCCTCGCAGAGACCGCAGCCGGGGCGGGAGTACAGCAGGAAGCGAGGGGGACTCGAGCGCACCTAGTCTAGGAGCTATCGGCGTGGGAGTTCGCTGCCGCTGGAAGGTTTGACCGAGTGGGCAATGAACTCCACGGTTTGCGCCGGCACTTCGCCCACCGCGGTGACCTGATGGCCCTGCACGACCGTGGAATAGGCGTAACCCGAACCCACCCGCGCCAGTCCTTGCATCGGCGGCTCGGGTGGCGAACCGGCGTCGCCGCCGGCGCCCGCGTCGGGCGCGGCGCCTTGCTGCACCTCGACGAACACCGATACGGTGGCCAATCCGTCTGAATACACCAAATGACTCGCAGGAGCGCTTGCTCCGCCCAGAGTCTGGGTGCCGGTCACCGTCAAATGAAAGCCGGGCGGCAATTGGCTAGCGCGAAACGCGGCCAGCGCCGGCGACGCGCTGTCGTGCGCGGGACCCTGCCGCACCCATCGCATGCCCTCGGTGCGCACCTCCGGAGCCAGGTCGCTGTCCGGAATGCTCTCCGGCATTTCCAAACGCGCAAAGAAAATCTGTTCTATGACGGCGCCGCGCGAGTCGCAAAGCTGGGTCTTCAGCGGCATCGCCGTCTTCTCATCGAGCCAGAGACGATATCCGAAGCGGAATTGATCCTTGGGTGAAACGACGATGACCCGGGCTTTGCGCCCGAGAATTCGGGTCGGCGCCAACGCCTCGATGCGATAGAACTCGTTCACATCCGCGCCGAACTGGGGCAACGAACCCAGGAAGGGGCCGTGATCTGGCCGCGGTTCGACCAGAACGGTATGCTGGTCGGGTAAATAGCAGGTCAGTTCGCCGTTGTTGCGCACGAACTCGCGCCCCGATCCATCGAGGGACTGGAGCCGCTCGGTCACACGTCCGGCCCGCACCCTGTGCACGATGCGCATGGTCTCGACCCGGCCCTCGCTCAAGTGAAAGAACGTGCCGTCGTAATTGCGCGTGGTCAATGCCTGATTCATTTTTTGCAGCCATGCGCCGGCGTCTTCCGCGCCCCGCGAGCGCTGCGGCAGCGCGGCCAGCATGGTGCCGGCGACGGCGCAGGAAATCAGCCAGCCGGCCCGATTACGCGCGCCGCAAGTCATGGAGCAACGTGCGCCGCCGCTTGCTTGACCATGGGCTGCGGCTCGTCCGCTTCGATGAGCAGGTCCGCCAACACTCCCCGGCGGTCGAGGCCGGAGGAATAGCGGCTGTGCGCGAGTACATAATTGGTGAGCCGTGCCTGCAGCACACCTACGGGGGCGGTGGGAGACGTCGCGGGCACGGTGTAGGAGATGGCCTCGCGAGGCGTTTGAGGAACGCCGCTCGGCGCCACGGAGCTCGGACTCGGGGCCGGCATCGCGTTCCGTGCCGTCATCGGTGCAGCGGACGAGCCGGCCCGCAGTGTCGGGGCAACCG
>JBARBX010000511.1:0-3552 GCA_049793535.1 Steroidobacteraceae bacterium
CCACGTGTCTCGCTTTCGGCTTCGCATTCCTGTACGTCCCGATCCTCTCCATGGTGGTGTTCTCCTTCAATGCGTCCAAGCTCGTGACGGTGTGGGATGCGGCCAACTCGCCGACGCTCAAATGGTATTACTCGCTGCTCAACAACGAGGAGATTCTGGACGCCGCCTGGATATCGCTGAAAGTCGCCGTGATCAACGCCTCGGGGTCGGTGATTCTCGGCACGATGGCCGGATTCGGGCTGGCGCGGTTCCGGCAATTCAGGGGGCGTTTCACGCTCAATGCCATGACCACGGCACCCTTGGTCATGCCGGAAGTGATCACCGGGCTGTCGCTGCTGCTGCTGTTCGTCGCGCTGGAACAAGTGATCGGCTGGCCCGCCGGCCGCGGCATCACCACCATGACCATCGGCCACATGACGTTCTCCATGGCCTACGTCACGGTCATCATCAACTCGCGCATGTCCACGTTCGACGCGGCGCTCGAGGAGGCGGCCATGGATCTGGGCGCGCGCCCCTTGAAGGTGTTCTTCGTGATCACGCTGCCCATCATCTTCCCGGCCATTCTGTCGGGGTGGCTGCTGGCCTTTACCCTGTCGTGGGACGATCTGGTCATCTCGAGCTTCACCTCGGGGCCCGGCAGCAGCACCCTGCCCATGGTGGTGTTCTCAAAAGTGCGCCTGGGGGTCAGCCCCGAAATCAACGTGTTGGCGACCATCACCATCACGGTGGTGACGCTCATGATCGTCGGCGTAAGCCTGTGGATGTCCCGGGTGGCGAAAATGGACAAAGCCGAAGCTTGAACGTGGGGGGGGCCTTCGCCGGTCCGGGTGGCAGCGGCGGAGATATACTGCACTCTGCCGTTGACTTTGGGGGAGGGGGACTCCGATGAACAATCAGCTCGATCCGCTGGCGCACGCCAAAGACACCCTGCTCGATCTGGCCGTCCGTTTCGGGCCGAAGCTGCTGGTCGCCCTGCTCATCTTGACGTTGGGATTCTTCGTGGCGGGCTGGGCGGCGCGCGCGGTCGGCCGCGGCCTGCGCCATCTCGAACTCGAGCCTCCGGTGCGGCAGCTCTTGGACCGGGTGACGCGCATTCTGGTGGTCGGCCTGTTCGTCATCATGGCGCTGCAGAATCTCGGCGTCGAGCTTCTGCCGCTGATCGCCGGCCTCGGCGTCGCGGGCGCCGGCATCGCTCTCGCCACTCAGGGCGTGCTCAGCAACATGGTGGCGGGCCTCACCATCATCTTCACCAAGCCGTACCGCGTCGGCGAATACATCGCCATCGTCGGCGTCGAGGGCCAGGTGGAGGCCATCACCCTCTTCAATACGTCGCTCACGCATCCCGACCGCTCGCGGATCATCGTTCCGAACCGCAAGGTCGTGGGTGAAATTCTTCACAACTATGGCAAGATCCGCCAGTCCGAGGTCAGGGTGGGCGTGGCCTATGAATCGGATCTGCCCCTCGCCCTGGGCTGCATCGGCGATCTGGTGCGGGCGAATCCGCGCGTTCTCGCGGAGCCGGCGCCCGTCATTTCCGTGGTTGCGCTGGCCGATTCGGCGGTGCAGATCGCGGTCAAGCCCTGGGTGGCGGTGGCCGACTACGGCAGCATCGCGGGTGAGCTGAATCTCTCGCTGCTGGAGGAGCTACATCGGCGCGGCATCGGCATTCCGTACCCGCAACGGGAAGTGCGGCTGATCGGCGGCGGCGCCGGATGAGGGATTTCGCGCTCGAGGTGTACTTCTCGAAATGGGAATTCGCCGCGAAATACAACCTGGCCGGTTCGGACGGCGAGAATATGACGGTTGCGCAGCTGCTCGCGCTCGCCAGCGCGGAAGATCGGTCGGCATTCCAAGAAACCGGCTTGGGGTATACCGAAACCTACGGTGCGCCGGCGCTGCGCGAGGAGATCGCGCGAACATACGACACGGTCGCGCCCGAACACCTGCTGTGCTTCGCGGGCGCGGAGGAGGCCATCTATGTCGCGATGCAGGTGCTGCTCCGCCCGGGCGATCATGCCGTCGTCATCACGCCGAATTACCAGGCCGCGGAGACGGTGCCGCTCGACATTTGCGAGGTCACGGGCGTACCCCTCGACATCGACGACCATTGGAACCTCGACGTGGATCTGCTGCGCGCCGCGCTTCGGCCCAACACCCGATTGATCTCCATCAACTTTCCCAACAACCCCACGGGAAAGATCGTTTCGCGCCCGGTATTCGACGCCATCATTGAGCTTTGCCGCAGCCGCGGCCTCTGGCTGTTCAGCGACGAGGTCTATCGGCTGATCGAGCGCGATCCGGCGCTGCGCCTGCCGCAAGCGGTCGACGTCTACGAGCGCGCCATATCGCTCAACGTGATGTCGAAGGCCTACGGGCTTCCGGGCCTCCGGATCGGCTGGCTCGCCTGCAAGGATCGGCCGACCCTGGTCAGGTTCGAGCGCTACAAGCACTTCCTCTCCATCTGCAACTCCGCACCCTCCGAAGTGCTGGCGCGCATCGCGCTCAAGTCGCGCGACAAGATCCTGGAGAGAAATCGGAAAATCGTGCGCGACAATCTCTGCGCCTTGAGCGCATTTTTCGCCGATTACCGGCATCTCTTCGATTGGCGCGAGCCCGACGGGGGCTGCGTCGGCTTCATCCGCTACAAAGGGACGGAAGGCGTCGAGGAATTCACGCGCCGGCTGGTCGAGGAGGCGGGAGTCCTTTTCCTGCCGTCGAGCCTCTACCGATCGGAACTCGGCCCCGTGCCGGAGAATTGCCTGCGGGTCGGGTTTGGGCGCGCGCACGTGCCGGTGGGGCTCGCTGCGCTGCGCAATTGGTTCGAGCTCAATCAACCAGAGAAGCCGGATTTTCTGGAAATACATTCGGGAGAACGATGATGAGTGGAGTCACTTTTCGCGCTTGCATGCTGGCGTTGCTGGGGCTGACGGCGTCCATACCCTTGTTTGCGGCGGCGGACGCGGACTCGGAGAAATCCAGCGGCGGCAAGTTCGAGCCTTTCAAGCCCGAATCGATCGCCAGCACCGGCACGGTCACCATCGGCGGCCAGGCGATTTCCTACCAGGCCGTCGCGGGCACGCTGATTGTGCATCCGAAGGGCTGGGACGATGTCCCGCGCGATCCCAAGGACGACAAGGCGGCTTCGGGATCGGAGGACGACGCCAAGAATCCAACCGCCGAGGCCTCCGTCTTCTATGTGGCCTACTTCAAGAACGGCGGCGGCACCCGCCCCGTCACGTTCTTCTACAACGGCGGCCCGGGTTCCGCGACGCTTTGGCTGCACATGGGCGCCTTCGGACCGCGCCGCATCGTCACCGCCACCGACGCGCACACCCCGGCTGCGCCGTACTCCTTGGTGAACAATGGGTCGAGCCTGCTCGATGCGACCGACATGGTGTTCATCGACGCGCCGGGCACCGGCTTCAGCCGCATCGCCGGCAAGGACAAGGAAAAGGCGTTCTTCGGCGTCGATCAGGATGCCTACGCCTTCGCGGAGTTCATTTCGCAATTCTTGTCGAAATACGGCCGCTGGAATTCGCCCAAGTATCTGTT
>JBARBX010000512.1:0-2842 GCA_049793535.1 Steroidobacteraceae bacterium
ACTTTCACCCGTGACGCTGAACTTTCCAGAACCCGCCGAGGGCGATCGGGCCGCTGCGGCGCCGGACGCCGAAGCGAAGCCGCAGGAAGCGGGCCCGCAAGAATCGAGCGGCCAAGTGCCGCGGGAAGTGGGCGGCCGCGAGGGGCCGGAGCCGACGCGCTTCGGCGATTGGGAGCTGCGCGGCCGCTGCATCGATTTCTAATCATGCCCAGTCCTCCCGCACGCGCCCGTCCGACGTCGCCTCATCTACAAATCTACCGATGGCAAATCGGCAATACGCTGTCGATCGTGCATCGACTCACCGGCATCGCGCTGGCCGTGGGTCTCCCCGCGCTGTGTTATTGGCTGGTATCGTTGGCCGGCGGCAATGAGTCCTATGCGGCGGCCGCGAAGCTGTTCGCGAGTCCGGTCGGGCTTGCCGTTCTCGTCGGCTGGACCTTTGCCTTCCTCTACCATTTGTTGAACGGCGTGCGTCATTTGTTCTGGGACGCGGGCTACGGTTTCGAGCGCACGCAGAGGCACGCGAGCGGCTGGTTGGTGGTGGTGGGCGCCGTCGGCCTGACGTTAAGCGTTTGGGCGCTGATCAGGCACGCCGCGTCATGAGTTTGCGCACCCCCTTGGGGCGAGTGCTGGGGATGGGATCGGCCAAGGACGGTACCGAGCATTGGTGGGCGCAACGGATCAGCGCCGTCGCGTTGATTCCGCTGACACTGTGGTTCCTGTTCTCGCTGCTGATGTTGCCGGGCCTCGACTATGAAACGGTCAAAACCTGGCTGTCGCTGCCGACCAGTGGAGTTTTGTGCGTGCTGTTGCTGGCCGCATTGACGTATCACTCCTATCTCGGAACCACCGTGGTCGTCGAGGACTACGTGCATACCCCCGGCATGAAGCTGCTGTTGCTTCTGGTGCTGCGATTCTCGTACGTGCTCGTCTGCGGCGCCGGAGTATTTGCGGTCTTGCGCGTCGTGATGAGAGCTTGAGGCCATGAGCGAATACAAAATGATCGACCACACCCACGATGTGGTCGTCGTTGGCGCCGGAGGCGCGGGGTTGCGCGCCACTTTCGGACTGGCCGAGGCCGGACTCTCCACCGCCTGTCTGACCAAGGTATTCCCCACGCGCAGCCATACCGTGGCCGCCCAAGGCGGCATCTCGGCCGCTCTCGGCAATATGGGCGCCGACGATTGGCGCTGGCATATGTACGACACCGTGAAGGGCTCGGACTGGCTCGGCGACCAGGACGCCATCGAGTTCATGTGCAAGGAGGCGCCCGCCGCGGTCATCGAACTCGAACACTACGGAGTGCCGTTTTCGCGCACCGAGGATGGCCGTATCTATCAGCGGCCGTTCGGCGGCATGACCACCCATTTTGGCAAGGGCATCGCGCAGCGCACCTGCGCCGCGGCCGATCGCACCGGCCATGCCATGCTGCATACGTTGTATCAGCAATCGCTCAAGCATGAGGCGAACTTCTTCATCGAGTATTTCGCTCTCGACCTCATCATGGAGGACGGCGAGTGCCGCGGCGTGATCGCTCTCGACATGTCCGATGGCACCGTGCATCGGTTTCGCGCTCACAACGTGATCGTGGCCACCGGCGGCTACGGCCGCGCCTGGTTCTCCTGCACGTCCGCGCATACCTGCACCGGCGACGGCGGCGGCATGGCGCTGCGCGCGGGCCTGCCCTTGCAGGACATGGAGTTCGTGCAGTTCCACCCCACCGGCATCTATGGCGCGGGCTGTTTGATCACCGAGGGCTCGCGCGGGGAGGGCGGATACATGACGAACTCCGTGGGTGAGCGCTTCATGGAGCGCTACGCGCCGAATGCCAAGGACCTGGCGTCCCGCGACGTGGTCAGCCGGGCGATGACGGTCGAAATTCGCGAGGGCCGCGGCGTGGGGGCGCTCAAGGACCACATCGATCTGCATCTGGAGCACCTGGGCCCGGCGGTCATCAAAGAGCGGCTCCCCGGCATCGCGGAGACGGCGAGAATTTTCGCCGGGGTGGATGTCAACAAGGAGCCGATACCGGTGCTGCCCACCGTTCACTACAACATGGGCGGTATCCCCTGCAATGTGCAGGGCGAGGCTATTTCGCGGGCGAACGGCGCCGATAAAGTCGTTCCGGGTCTCATGGTCGTCGGCGAGGCGGCCTGTGTGTCGGTCCACGGGGCCAACCGCCTGGGGTCCAATTCACTGCTCGATCTGGTCGTGTTCGGCCGCGAAGCGGCACGGCATTGCACGCGCGCGCTGAGACCCGGATCCGCCCACCGGACGCTCAAGGCCGATGCCGGCGACGAGGCGATTGCGCGCTTGGATCGGTTGCGGCAAGCCAAGGGCTCGCTGCGCACGGCCGACATTCGCTTGGAATTGCAGCGCGTCATGCAAAGCGATGCCGCGGTATTCCGTACGGGCGAATCCTTGAACGACGGCAAACGCCGGCTCGGCCAGGTGTTCGCCTCCTTCGCCGACGTCCGGGTCGCGGATCGATCCCTGGTGTGGAACACCGATCTTATCGAGACCCTGGAACTCGACAATCTGCTCGGGCAGGCGGTCGCGACCATGCATTCGGCGGAGATTCGCAAGGAGAGCCGCGGCGCGCAGGCGCGGGAGGATTTTCCGAACCGCGACGATCAAAATTGGATGAAACATACCTTGTGCTGGGTCGATGCGCGGGGGTCGACCCGGTTCGACTATCGTCCGGTGCATCTCAACACCCTGACCGACGATGTCGAGCCGATTCCTCCCAAGGCGCGGACCTATTGAGGTACGGGACATAGGAGCATTTGATGGCTGAATTCAGGCTTCCCGCCAATTCCAGGGTGCGCAAGGAGGGCCGCCT
>JBARBX010000513.1:0-4680 GCA_049793535.1 Steroidobacteraceae bacterium
GGTCGAACCCTCGTTCATCCCCGCGAGCACCCCCAGGGTGAGCGCCACCGGAATCATGATCAGGAACACGAAGAACGCCAGGATCGCGGTGTTGGTCAAACTCTCCTTGAGCAGCGTGGACACCGGAATGTCCTTCTCGAGGGAACGGCCAAGGTCGCCGTGCACGACGGCGTCCAGCCACTCTCCATAGCGCGCCATGAAGGGTCGGTTCAAGCCCTTCTTCTGCAACCAATCCTGATAGTCGGCGTCGGAGAGGGTCGCGACCCCGAATCCGCCCAATTCGGCGACCGCGACTTTGCGGCGAAATTGACCGCTGTCGAAGATGGCGAACAGCAGCAGCGAGACGGTCAGCATGATCAACAGCATCTGGGCCGCGCGACGCGCGATGAGATTGGTCATGCGAGCGATCAGCTCATCCAGACCTTGTTGAGCTGCATTTGACGGGCGGGATGCGCCTGGTAGCCGTGCACCCTGCCGGACGCCAGGATGAAAACCGGTCGCCAGAACGGCTGAACCACGACAGCGGCATCCTGCAATATCTTTTCAACCCTTTGCATCTTGGCCCTGCGCGCCGGCACATCCACGATGGCTTCCGCCTCCGACAAGGCCTTGTCGAACTCGGGATCCGAGTAGTGACTCTCATTCCAGGACGCGCCCGTGCGGTAGGCCTGGGCAAGCGCCATGGTGCCCAGGGGGCGATGCGCCCAGGAGGTGGCGCCGAAGGGCACCTTGGTCCAGA
The DNA here is from genome assembly GCA_049793535.1 of Steroidobacteraceae bacterium. GTDB lineage: Bacteria > Pseudomonadota > Gammaproteobacteria > Steroidobacterales > Steroidobacteraceae > Bog-1198. The sequence continues at coordinate 740 of JBARBX010000513.1, forward strand.
TTTCCCAGAACTTCGTCGCCGGCACGACGCTGACCGAGAGATTGATCCCGGCCTCTTTGACCTGGTCGCGCAGCGCTTCACAGGCTGCCTGCTGCCACGGACCATCGTTGTTCCCGACGACGATGGTCAGATCGAGTCCCTGCTCGTAGCCTGCCTCCTTCAGGAGCTGCCTCGCGCCGGCGAGATCGCGTACCACGGGCGGGAGCGGAAAAAATTCCGGGTGAACGGGAGCCACGTGAAAATTATTCGCGACCAGGCCATGCTCGCCGAACACCAACCGTTTGATGGCCGGATTGTCGGCGGCCTTGACAATGGCCCGCCGCACGCGAATGTCGTTGAAGGGCTTGACGTCGACCTGCATGCGGCAGCAAAGCGTCTGCGCCGTTTCCACGGAGTGAAGCTTCGCGCCCGGAATCGACTGCGCGAGTTCGATCTGTTCGACGGATACCTCGTAGATGGCATCGACGCTGCCCGACGCCAGCGCCGCGGTCTGGTTCTCCTGCTCGTAATGGTAGAAGTGGATCTCGTCCAGATACACCTCGCCGCCCCAATAGTGAAAGTCCCGGCCGTCGGTAGTCTTGGTGATGCGCTTCAAAATGCAGCGATCGCCGACCCGAAGCTCCGCCAATGTATACGGTCCGGTTCCGATCGGGTTGTGCGACAGCGGCGCCTTGAACGAGGGATGCACCACCAAGGTACAAAATTCGCCGCAGTCCTCCGGGACCGAGAGTACGGGCTGCGCGAGATTGAGGCGCAGGGTTCTGGAATCGATCACTTGGACGCCGTTCTTCAGCGGCTTGCGCATCGCCCGGCCTTTCGCATCCTTCTCGCCGGTCGGTTCGGTGAGAGCCGCGAATGTGGACAGGCCGAAGTTGGATGAGCCGAGCGCGGGATCGGACCAACGCCGAATGTTCCAGGCCACGTGCTCGGCGTTCAGTTGCTCGCCGTTGTGCCACATGACGCCGTCGCGCACGTGCAGGGTCCAGGTTTTCAGATCCGCAGAAGGCTGCCATGACTCGAGCAGCATGGGCCGCACGACATTGTCGGGACCCACCATCGTGAGATATTCCAGAATGGGGCGTGTCTGGTTCGCCATTTCGTTCCAGTTGTAGGTCGCCGGGTCCTCCATCCTCGCCACCATTTCACCGATCCGAATCCGCCCGCCGCGCTTCGCGCCCGAATCGGCGGCGGGGAACGGCAGAGTGTTGCCGCTCATGACCGGCGCCGCCAGGCCGGCCATGGCGTAGGCTGTGCCGGCAGCAACGCCGAGCAGCGTGGCGCAGCGTATGAATTCTCGGCGGCTCACCTCTCCCCGGTTCAACTGGCCCTTGAGCCGCGGCAGCAGGGCGTGTTCGCGAAAACTCACAGCGCCGCCGTCACCATGATCTCGACCCTATACTGATCACCCGCCAAACGCGCTTCGACGGTGGCGCGCACCGGCATGGCCGACCGATCGATCCAGCCGTCCCACACCGAGTTCATGAGGTCGAAGTCGGCGATGTCGCGCAACCAGATTACCGCCGTCAGCAGGTTGCTCTTCGCGGATCCCGCCATGGAGAGATAGTGATCGATCTTGGCCAGGGTGTCGCGCGTTTGCGCGACGACATCGCCCGACGTGTCGTCGGCGGTCATGCCCGCGAGATACACCGTAGCGTTGTGGCTCAGCACGCGGCAGAAGCGCGTTCCGTTCTCGAATCGTTGAATCGTCATGGCAGGATATCCACTTGGGTTGAAGTAAAGTTACCCTCGCCCGAGCAACCGCTGAGGCGAGAGGTCGGCAGCCGTGATGCCCAGTTGTACGAGGTCCTCGGGCAGGCACCGGTCGCGGATCAGCGAGGCGCAGGCCCGGGATAGCGAGGGCGAAGTCTTGATGCCGTAACCGCCCTGCCCCGCCAACCAGAAGAATCCCTCCGCACCGACGTCATACCCGACGACGGGCGAGGCATCGGCGGCGAAGGTGCGAAGGCCGGCCCAGGACCGGGACACCCGCCCGACACTTAAGGTCGTGGCGCGCTCCAACCGCTCGACTCCGACGGCCACGTCCCAATCCTCGGCGTGAGCATCGACCGGCGCGCTGGGCGTGACATCGGCCGGCGAGACAAAGAGCTGACCGGCATCGGGCTTGAAATAGAATTCCTCATCGACGTCGTTGATCATGGGCCATGCCCTGATGTCCAACCCCGCGGGTGCGGGGATGTTGAATGCGGTGCGGCGCTTCGGCAACAATCCCAGCGGCCGGACACCCGCGGATTCGGCGAGTGTATCCGCCCAGGCTCCCGCGGCATTGACGAGCAGAGGCGCGTGGAAGGTGCCCGCAAGGGTCGAGACCTGCCAGCGCCCGCCGCTGCGGCTTATCTCGGCCACGCCCCCGTTGACATGGATGCGTGCGCCGCGCGCCTTGGCGCCCCTCAAGAAGCCCTGATGCAGGCCATCGACATCCAGGTCCCGGGAATCGGGCTCGATGAATGCACCCGCCACGTACTCGCGCCGTAGAATCGGCACGCGGGCGATTGCCGCGTCCGCCTCCAGGGGCGCGATGGATGGCACCCAGGTTCGCGCAGCCTCGAGCTGCCCCGCGAGCCGCTCCAGTTGATCCGCTCGCGCAATGGTGATCATGCCCCGCGGCGCCAGCAACGGATGCTGGCAGAATCCGGCAGGCGGATTTTCGAGGAAAGCGCGGCTCGCAATCGCGAGCCGGCGGATCAAGGTGCTGCCGTAGTTCTCGGTGAAGCTCGCGGCAGAGCGTCCGGTCGAATGATAGCCGCAGCGGCTTTCACGCTCGAGCACCAAGACTCTGGCGAATTTAGCAAGCTCGTAGGCCGCTCCCGCGCCCGCGATCCCGCCGCCGACGATGAGAATGTCGGCCGCACCGGTATTCTCGGCGCTCAGGATATTCTCACCCGCGACCGTGGGAGCTCTGCGAATTCGGGCATGAGCTATCATAGCCTCCCAGACCGATGTGTTGAAGTGGAGCGGAGTGTGCGATGCCAAACCGGACCCCGGAGGAGCCTTATGACCTCGCCATCGCGGGCGGGACCGTGGTGCTTCCCGAGGGTCCTTCACGAACCAATATCGCGGTACGCCATGGGCGCATCGCCTGGATGGGCACGGATGCCGTGAAGGCCCGCCGCAGCATCGATGCCGCCGGACGCTTGGTGCTTCCCGGCGGAATCGACAGCCACTGCCACATGGATCAGCAGCCCTGGGAAGGCCGTAGCACCGCCGATGACTTTCGCAGTGGGACGCTCTCGGCCTTGTGCGGCGGCAACACGACGGTGTTGCCCTTCGCGATGCAAATGCGCGGTCAATCGCTGCGCGCAATCGTCGATGACTACCACGAACGCGCGGGCCCCAAGGCGCACATCGATTACGGCTTCCACCTGATCGTGGGCGATCCGACCCACACGGTGCTGACGCAAGAATTGCCGGAATTGATCGAGCAGGGTTGCACGTCGATGAAACTCTATCTGACCTACGAAGGCCTCAAGCTCGATGACTACGAGGTATTGACGATTCTTGCGCTCGCGCGACGCGAGGGCGTGATGGTCATGATCCACGCCGAAAACGACGCCTGTATTCGCTGGCTCACGGATCGTCTTCTGGAAAGCCGCAAGACCGCCCTGCGCTATCACGTCACGGCGCATCCGGCCATCGGCGAGCGCGAGGCGGCGTACCGAGCCATCAGCTTCGCCGAACTGATCGAGACGCCCATCCTGATCGTGCACGTGTCTTCGGCTGGAGTGGTCGAGGAGATTCGCCGCGCGCAAGCGCGGGGCCTGCCCATCTATGGCGAGACCTGTCCGCAATACCTATTCCTGTCCTCCGAGGACATCGATACCGAGGATATGAGCGGCGCCAAGTGCGTCTGCACTCCGCCGCCCCGCGAACGCTCCAACCAGCCGGGAATGTGGCGCGGAATCTTGGACGGCACTCTCGGAGTG
>JBARBX010000514.1:0-5272 GCA_049793535.1 Steroidobacteraceae bacterium
ATACGGTGCGGCCGCGAACGGTCGGTCTCACCCTAAAGGTACGGTTCGATTGAGCGCCGACGTCAGATGGCAACCGGAAAAATATTTCATGAGGCGTCGATCGAGGGCGGGAAGCACTGGTCGTTGACGGTACGCAGCGACACCGTCCTGCGGCTGATCGACGCGAACGGCGGGGCCAACGTCGGCATGCTTTTCTACAATCCGTACAATCTGCTCGAACGCTACAACATGCCCGATACGCTGAAATGCCAGCATACGTTCAAGCTCACGAGCGGACATTGCCTGTATTCCGACATGGGGCGCATTTTCTGCTCGATCATTGACGATTCCGTGGGATGGCATGACACCGTCTGCGGCAATACGAACAAGGCGATCGTGGCCGAGCGGTGGGGTCAAAGGACTTATCAAAGTTGCCGCAATGACTGGACGCAAAACGGACTCGACTCCTTCCTCGTCGAGGGCGGTAAGTACGGTCTCGGGCGGCGTGATTTGGCGGCAAACGTCAATTGGTTCAGCAAGGTGTCGGTCGCCGACAACGGCGCCATGAACTTCGATGCCGCCCACTCGCACGCCGGCGCGTTCGTGGATCTGCGATTCGAGATGGATACGCTCGTGCTCCTGCACACCTGCCCCCACCCGCTGAATCCGGCGCTGGAATACCCGCGGGCGCCAATCGGCCTGCAACTGCGCCAATCCGCGCCCGTGCAGGACGATGATTCCTGCCGCAATTCGTGCCCTGAGAACGCGCGCGGGTTCGCGAATACCGAACTCTATCGACAATGCGCCCCGCGTCCGCTCGGAGACTAAGACATGCAGCGAGAGAGTGCCCTCGCGGCGGACGCCGCCCGCTACCGCAAGGTCATACCGGCAGGCGAATACTGGGTCGATGTCGTCAAGGCAGACCGGCGGTTCAGGATTGTGGACGTCGAAGGCAATCAATCCGCGGACACCCTGCTGTTCTCCGCGGCCGACCCGGGAGAACGTTACAGCATCGTCGACACCATGCGCGCGCAGCGCAATGTGTACCTGGGTGTCGGGTCGCGGCTGTTGTCGACGGCTGGGAACGCGCTGGCGGAGATAGTCGCCGACACCGTGGGACGCCACGACACCCTGGGCGGTGCCTGCGCCGCCGAGTCGAACACTGTGCGCTATGCGCTGGACAAGCGGACCATGCACTCCTGCCGCGACAGTTATCTGCTGGCGGTGGCGGAGCGCGACGATCTCCATCTCACCAAGCGCGACCTGACCCATAACATCAATTTTTTCATGAATGTTCCGGTAACGACCGAGGGTGGGCTCAAGTTTGCCGATGGTCTCAGCGGTCCGGGCAAGTACGTCGAGCTGCGCGCCGCCATGGATATCATTCTGCTCATCTCAAACTGCCCGCAGCTCAACAACCCTTGCAATGCCTACAACCCCACGCCGCTTGAGATCCTGATATGGGACCCCGATGTTTCGTAAGGTCCTCATCGCCAACCGGGGTGAGATCGCTTGCCGCATCCTTCGTACTCTGCGACGGATGGGTGTGGGATCAGTGGCCGTATATTCGGATGCCGACCGGCATGCCCTGCATGTCTTGCAAGCCGACGAAGCGATGCATCTGGGTGCGGCTCCGGCGGCCGCAAGCTACCTAAGTGAGCCCAAACTGATAGCCGCCGCGCGCAGCAGCGGCGCCGAAGCGATCCATCCCGGCTATGGCTTCTTGAGCGAAAGTCCGTCATTCGCGCGGGCCTGCGAGGCCGCCGGTGTCGTTTTCGTCGGCCCAACGCCGGATCAGATCGAAAGCTTCGGCCTGAAGCATACGGCTCGCGACATCGCCGCGCGCGCCGGTGTTCCGCTGCTTCAGGGCAGCGGTTTGCTTGGCGGTATCGAGGAGGCGAGACGGGAGGCGAAGCGAATCGGCTATCCCGTGATGCTCAAGAGTTCCGCCGGCGGCGGCGGGATCGGCATGCAGCTCGTCAGACGGGAGTCCGAGCTTGCGGCCGCCCTCGATGGCGTCGAACGTCTGGCGCAAAGGAATTTCAAAGGCGGCGGCGTGTTCCTGGAGCGATTCGTCGAGCATGCCCGGCACATCGAAGTTCAGATATTCGGTGACGGCTTGGGAGAAGTGATCGCGCTTGGCGAACGCGATTGTTCCGTGCAGCGCCGAAATCAAAAGGTGATCGAGGAAACGCCCGCACCCGGACTGCCGGAAGCAATTCGAAAGCGCCTAAGCACCACCGCCATTCGATTGGGCCGAGCCGTCAACTACAAGTCGGCCGGAACCGTGGAATTTGTCTACGACGCCTCTCTGGGCGAGTTTTATTTTCTCGAGGTCAATACCCGGCTGCAGGTGGAGCACTGTGTAACCGAAGAGGTCACCGGCATCGACCTGGTCGAATGGATGCTGCGGGTGGCCGGAAATGACGGCCTGAAGCTGGCCGCGCCGATCTCATCCGGGGCATCGATTCAAGCGCGCATTTATGCGGAAGATCCGGCGCGCGGCTTTCGACCGTCGGCGGGGCTGCTCACGCAAGCGAGGTTTGACGGCGAAGCTCGCGTTGACAGTTGGGTGCGGGACGGAACCACGATCACGTCCCACTATGATCCATTGCTGGCCAAAATCATCGTCAAGGATGTGGATCGAAAGTCGGCCGTGGCCAAACTGCGGCGCGCCTTGAACGGCACTCACCTGGCCGGTATCGAGACAAATCTGGACTACGTCAGGGAACTTACCGCGACCGAAGAGTTTGCGGCCGGCGGCATGACGACCAGTGTGCTCCAGTCGTTCTCGTACACCCCGCGAACCATTGAAGTGCTGAGCCCCGGCACCCAGACGACAATTCAGGACTACCCCGGTCGTCTCAAATATTGGCATGTGGGCGTGCCGCCCTCGGGACCGATGGACAGCCTGTCATTTCGTCTCGGGAACCGGGCTCTCGGCAATTCGAGCGATGCCGCCGCGCTTGAAATTACCATGTCCGGTCCCACGCTGAAATTTGGTACCGATGCGACGATTTGTCTGACCGGCGCGCCGATGCCGGCCGACATCGACGGCCGCCCGGTCGGCTATTGGGCGCCGATTCCCGTGCCGGCCGGCGCCATTCTACGATTGGGCGCCCCCCGAGAGGCCGGCTGCCGCGCCTATTTGGCAATTCGCGGCGGCTTCGATGTGCCGCAATATTTGGGCAGTCGCGCGACGTTCATCTTGGGCAAGTTCGGCGGTCACGGCGGCCGTGCCTTGATGGCGGGTGACGTACTGCATCTGCATCCGAGTACGGGCGCGGGGGAGCCCCACGCGATCCCGACCGGCCTGATTCCCGACATCGCCGCTGAGTGGGAGATCGGCGTTCTCGATGGACCTCACGGAGCACCGGACTTTTTCACGACGCAGGATATTGAAGCGTTTTTTTCCCACCCCTGGACGGTTCACTACAACTCCAGCCGAACGGGTGTGCGCCTGATAGGCGCCAAACCCACGTGGGCGCGCAGCGACGGCGGCGAGGCAGGGTTGCATCCCTCGAACATTCACGACAATGCCTACGCCATCGGCGCCGTCGATTTCACCGGCGATATGCCGGTAATTCTGGGCCCTGACGGGCCCTCGCTCGGGGGCTTCGTCTGTCCGGTGACCTTGGCGAAGGCTGAGCTGTGGAAACTCGGCCAATTGCGTCCTGGCAACCGGGTGCGATTCAATCGCCTGACGCCGGAGCAAGCGCGGCAGTTGGACGACGCCCAGGAGGCGGCGATCTCAACCTTGCGCACGCCCCTTCGCACCGACACATCGCGGCGCGTCCGGGCTCCCGACATTTCACCGATCCTCGGCGGTTTGCCGTCGCGCACCACCCGGCCGGCCGTCATTTATCGACGCGCCGGCGACTGCAATGTGTTGGTGGAATACGGCCCGATGGCTCTCGACCTGGAATTGCGCTTGCACGTGCACGCGCTGATGACCTGGTTGGAAAACAGGGATCTGGCCGGCATCCTCGATCTCACCCCGGGCATCCGCTCCCTGCAAGTGCACTACGACAGTCGCGTCCTGTCGCTGGACCTTCTGTTGTCGACCCTGACGGCGGCGGAATCGGCGCTGCCGGCGATCGACGACATGCAGGTTCCGACCCGAATCGTCAACCTGCCGCTCTCATGGGACGACGACGCCACTCAGCTTGCCATTGCGAAATACATGCAATCGGTGCGCGCGGATGCGCCCTGGTGTCCGAGCAACATCGAGTTTATACGGCGTATCAACGGGCTCGACAGCACCGATGAGGTGCGGCGCATCGTCTTCGAAGCGAGCTACCTAGTGCTGGGGCTCGGCGACGTCTACCTGGGCGCTCCGGTCGCCACCCCGCTTGATCCGCGGCATCGGCTGGTAACGACAAAATACAATCCTGCGCGAACCTGGACCCCCGAAAACGCCGTTGGAATCGGCGGCGCGTATCTGTGCGTGTACGGCATGGAAGGGCCCGGCGGATACCAGTTCGTCGGACGCACCTGCCAGATGTGGAACACATACCACGTAACCGATGCCTTCACCCAAGATCGACCTTGGTTGCTGCGGTTCTTTGATCAGCTGCGGTTTTATCCGGTATCCGGCGCCGAATTGCAGGATTTTCGGGCTGATTTCCTGCACGGGCGAGCGCCGCTGCAAATCAGCGACGAGACTTTTCGGCTGCGAGACTATCGCCGATTCCTCGCCGACCACGCACCGGGCATTGTCGCGCACAAGGCGCGTCAACAAGCGGCATTTGAAGCGGAACGAGGCCGCTGGCAAGTGGCGGAGCAAGTCAGCTACCCGGTGGATTTGCCCGAGGTTCAGGATGAATCGCCAGGCGATGATTTGCCCGCGGACTGCGTCGGCGTTTCAAGTCCGGTTTCGGGAAGCGTTTGGCAAATCCCATCGGCGCCCGGGCAACGGGTCAAAGCGGGAGACACTCTGGTTCTGGTGGAGTCGATGAAAATGGAAGTGCCCGTCACCGCGCCCTTCGACGGTGTCGTCACCGAGCTGCGCTGCGCGGAAGGGCGCGCCGTATCGTTCGCGCAAACTCTCGTTGTTGTGTGCCGCAACGACACGCGCGCGGTCGCCTAAAATGATTAAGCTGTGGGGAGTTAAAATATGATGTACTCGCTTCGTCGCGCTTTTCTCAAGATCGTGGCGCTGGTGTGCGCAGTGATTGCCGCCGCTCATGCGCCTCCCTGCCTCGCCGCCGAGAAGACGTCTTTCAATGTCGCGTGGAGCATCTATGTCGGTTGGATGCCCTGGGATTTCGCCGATCAAAGCGGAATCTTGAAG
>JBARBX010000515.1:0-12546 GCA_049793535.1 Steroidobacteraceae bacterium
GAACGATGACGGAACTCAAAACCGGCGGCACTCAAGGTTACCTGCGCATCGCCACCGAAGAAGCCTTCCTCACCGCCGCAGTGCTCGCCGCTTACAAGCGCCTGATCGCGGCGGGCTTCGACGATCCAGGATTCGTCAGCCTGTGGGGCTTTTACTCCGGCTCGCCTTCGGTCCGCGCCACCACAGTCATCCAGCGACTGCAGGACCTCGGGATTCGCCGGCTCGCCGACATGGATGCGACCGGCATCGACAAGGCCATCATCGCGCTCACCGCGCCCGGCACCCACGTCTTTGCCGCCGACGAAGCCAGGCACCTGACCACCGATGCCAACGATCAACTCGCGGAGGCGTGCCGGCGCCACCCGGATCGCTTCATCGGCATGACCGCAATTGCGCCGCAAGATCCGGCCTGGTCGGCCAAGGAAGTACAGCGCGGCCATGCACAAGGATTCAAAGCCGTGATCCTGAACGGTCACGTCCGCGGCGAATACACCGACGATCAAAAATACTGGCCGATCTTCGAGGCGGCGGAAGCGCTCGGCACTCCCGTCTATCTTCACCCACAAGGCCCGTCCAAGGGCCTCATCGGACCGCTGCTCGAGCGCGGCCTCGACGGCGCGGTGTTCGGGTTCGGAGTCGATACCGGACTGCACTTGCTGCGCCTCATCGTCATGGGCGTGTTCGACCGCTATCCCAAGCTCAAATTCGTGGTCGGGCATGGCGGAGAGGCGTTGCCGTACTGGGCGTATCGCCTGGATTACATGCATGCCGCCGGCATGCGCTCCGGCCGCTATGACTTTCTGAAGCCCTTGGAGCTGCCGATATCGGGCTACTTCAAACGCAACATCTACGTGACTTTTTCAGGCATGGCGTGGGAGCCGGCGATTCAATTCTGCAAATCCACGCTGGGCGCGGATCGCATCCTGTATGCCATGGACTATCCCTACCAATTCCAACCCGACGAAGTGACTGCGCAGGATGCCATGACCATGAGCGCGCAGGACAAGAAAGCGTTCTTCCAGACCAATGCCGAGACAGTGTTCGGCCTATGAGCGCCGCGGTGAAAGCGGATGAGTTCACGGCCGGGTATCGCGCCTGGATGCTGTTCATGCTGATGCTGATGAATGCCTTGAACCTCGCCGACCGCCAGGGCCTGGCGGCGGTTGCGCCGACGCTGAAGCGCGACCTGCACTTGAGCGACACGGAGCTTGGAGTGATCCAGGGCTTGGGCTTCGCCATTTTCTACACCCTGCTGGGACTGCCCATCGCCCGGCTCGCGGAGCGCTACAGCCGGGCGCGCATCATTGCGGTGTCCATCGCGATATTCTCCGCCTTCGGCGCACTCACCTCGCGCGCGCTATCCTTCACTCCGCTGCTGCTGTGCCGGATCGGCGTCGGCATCGGCGATGCCGGTGCCATCGGTCCGCCGGTTTCTTCCCTGCTGGGAGATCACTACCCCGCCGGCAAACGCGCCTCCGCCATCACCGTGGTTTGGCTGGGGGCGCCCATCGGTGCGCTCATGGGCGCGGCGCTCGGCGGCTGGATGGCGCAGCATGCCGACTGGCGCACCTGGTTCGTGGCTCTCGCGATTCCCGGTTTCGTGGCGGCTGCACTCGCGATCTTCACTCTGCGCGAACCGCGGCGCGGCGCCTTGGACGAGGGCGGTCCGGTACGCGGTCCGACTCCGTCCGTGAAGGAGGTGATGAGATTTCTATTTGGCAAGCCCTCCATGCGGCATGTCTTGCTCGGCGCCGCATTCTCCGCCATTGCGTTGAACGGCATGGGCCAATTCTTCGCGCGTTACTTCGTCGCCGTGTTCGAGATCGGCCCCGCACAGGCCGGCCGGCTGTTGGGATTGCTGGTGGTCGTGGCCATGAGCTCCGGTTTCGTCATCGGCGGCTTCGGAGTCGACCGGGCGGTTCGGCACGACCGGCGCTGGTATGTGTGGGCGCCCAGCCTATCGCTGCTGATCGCAATGCCGTTGTTCGCGATCGGACTGCTGCAGCCCTCCCTCGCCAGGGCGGTCGCCGTGCTGCTCCCCGCGCATGTCGCCCTGTTTATTTTCTACACCCCAACCCTCGCCATCGCGCAGAACATGGTGGACGCCAGCATGCGCGCCTCCTCGGCATTCACCGTCGCCGTCGTCTTCGGCTTGGTCGGCACCGGCCTGGGACCGACCCTCGTCGGTATCGTCAGCGACCTCGCGGCGAACCGCAGTTTCTCGGGCGGCAGCTTCGGGCTGCAATGCCCCGGTGGCGCGGGCCGGCCCGGCGCCGAAGCCGCGCTGTCGCATGCCTGTGCCGCCGCATCCGCGCAGGGCATTCGCTTCGCGATGGTGGCGGTGGTGTTCCTGCTGTTGTTGGGAAGCTTGCACTACTTTCTAGCCGCCCGCACTTTGCGTGCCGACTTGGACGCTCGCTACCGGCCGGCGCAGCTCCCGCAGTAGCAGCCTGTCGACCCTCAGCGCATCCACCAAATTGTGAGGCGAGTCGCGCTGCGACCACAATGCCCCGCGCCGCTGCGCGCCCGGACTTATGATGTTTGCCGGTCAACCACGGACGTTTTCGTCCGTTGTTGCAAGTAGTCGAAATTGACTGATAAGGACACCAAAACCAATGAATCGTCATCGATTGGCTCGACCGTTATTGCTCGCGGCCCTGGCCTCGGCGACTCTGCTGGCCGGCTGCGTCGTCCGCGGCTCCGTCGCGGTTCCCACACCCGTGGTCTACGTCGGGGGCACCGTCAACGTGGCTCCGCCACCTCCTCAAGTCGAAGTGATCGGCGCGGCTCCGGGGGCCGGCTATGTATGGCTCGGCGGCTACTGGAATTGGGCCGGCGGACGGCACGTCTGGGTCGGAGGCCATTGGGAAGCTCGTCGCCCCGGATATCACTGGGTTCCGCATGAATGGGTACGCGCCGGCGGCGGCTGGCGGCTGCGCGAAGGACACTGGGCTCGTTAAGCGAACTCAAGGGCGTGGCCGGACAGGAAGTCCGGCCATGGCGCGCGCTTGATTCGCGCGCTCGGTTAAGGTAGCCGCGACTCGCTGCAAGCTTGAAGGATTGCCCCACAGCCTGGCCTGCGGGAGAAATTCTATCTGCGGCCCGAGACGCGTGGGTTCGCGCAGGTGCACCGTGAATCGCTGAATGCCTCCGCCGGTCGATACCTCGACGACGGTAATGTTCGAAAATTGAACATTTTCTTCCTTCCGGCCGCGGCGTACCTTCAGGCGGTCCTCACAGTCGACGACCTCGTCGGCCAGACGATGGAGCCGCGCCTTCCACAAAAAATAGGAAAAAAACACCGCGAGAACACCCACGCCGAACAAGTTCGGCAGCGGGTTGCGCCGCAGATCCGCATCGAGCAGGAACGGCACGGCTACGCACGCGGTCAAGGCCGCGGCACTCAGCCAAATGCCGCGCTTGAACAAGGGCGTGTTTTTGAAAGAGAGAACTTGCATGCCGCACCCTCGATGCGTTCCATGACGAATCTCTTGGGCGATTCTGCCACTTTTCCAAGCTGGCCGGCGCTCGCTCCACTCTCCCAGAAGCAAAAATAGACGACGAGCGAAAGTTTTACAACGCACGGCGCGATGCACACAAGGTCACTTGACGCGCCCGGCTGCGACGCGTGTACTTCTACGACAACCCGAGGAAATCGCAATGATCGATCTGTACACCGCCGCCACGCCGAATGGCTGGAAGATCTCCATCGCGCTCGAGGAACTGGGCCTCGCCTACACCGTGCACGCCCTGTCGTTCTCGAAGCAGGAACAGAAAGCCGAGGCCTACCTCAAGATCAATCCCAACGGCCGCATTCCCGCCATCGTCGACCGCGGCAACGGAGATTTCGCCGTATTCGAATCCGGCGCCATTCTCATCTACCTCGCGGAGAAAACCGGGCGCCTGATGCCTGGGGATCCCAAGGGGCGTTCGCGGGTCATTCAATGGCTGATGTTCCAGATGGCGGGGATCGGCCCGATGATGGGCCAGGCCAATGTGTTCCTGCGCTACGCGCCGGAAAAGATCCCCTACGCCATCGACCGCTATCAGCGCGAAGTGCGCCGTTTGTTCGAAGTGCTCGAGCGCCAGCTCGCCGATCACGAGTACGTCGCCGGCGGCGAGTATTCCATCGCGGACATCGCGCACTGGTCTTGGATCCACGGGCATGAATGGTCCGGCGTCAACCTCGATGGCCTGCCGAATCTCACCCGCTGGATGAATGCCGTGGGCCAGCGCCCCGCGGTTCAGCGCGGCCGCGCAGTGCCTCCGCCGGGCGATGTCGGCGAGAAGGACAAGACCACGGTCGACACGGGGCGCAAGATTTTGGTGTGAGCCGGGCAAGCCCGGCGTTCGGCCATCGCGATCTTACCTGTGGGACTCCGCGGCTGCGGTGCTCGCCGCCGCAGTCACAGCTTCGGCCTTCTTGTCTTCGTTGGCGCGGTGGATCACATAGGCGCGAATCTTCTCAAGATCCTGCGGCGAGACTTCATCCTTGAATGCGACCATGCCCTTGTCGGTTCGCGCGCCCTCGCGCACCGTCATGTCGAAGGCCTCGGGATTCTTGATCAAGCCGGAGTATCGCAGGTCCGGCAGCACGCCCGACCCGGTTGCGCTATCGCCATGGCAGCTCGAACAGTACATGTGGTACAGGGCCTTGCCCGCCGTCACGGCCGCGGCGTCGGCGATGTCGGGCGGAGGATCGAGAACGGCGGGGGTTGCGGCCGGCAAGGGCGGGAGTGCGGCGCCGCCGCCGAGCTTGTAGACCAGCACGCGCGGCAGGTTCGAGGCCACGTGCGAATCGCGCGCGAGCTCGCCGGCGGCAAGCCCAAAGGCGCCGCCCCAGCCCACTTCGATCGCCACATATTGCTCGCCGTCCACCGAATAGGTAATGGGCGCGGCCAGAACCCCGGCTTGCGTCTCAGCGGACCATAGACGCGCGCCCGTATCGGCGCGGTAGGCGACGAACTCGCCCATGCCGTTTCCCTGGAACACGAGATTGCCCGCCGTCGACACCACCCCGCCATTCCAGGGACGCCCGAGTTCGACGCGCCACACCTCTTTGCGCGCCACCGGATCCCAGGCTGCGAGATGCCCTTTCAGGCCGCTCTTGATCAGCGCCTTGATTTTCGGATCCTGGGGCAGACTGCCGGCATTGAAGTCGACGCCGGTGTTCCAGGCCAGCTCATGCAGCTTGGCGCTCTTTTCGGGAAAGAACGGGAAACTCAGCTCAGTCACGGGAATGTACACCCACCGGGTCGCCGGACTGAACGACATGGGCTGCCAGCTATGCCCTCCGCCAGGGCCCGGCATGGCGACGAAGGGCTTGCCGTTCTCGCTGTAGCGCGCGGCGCTCTCGATGACGGGCCGGCCCGTCTTGAGGTCGACGCTCTTGGCCCAATTCGTGGGGGTAATCGGATCCGCCGACAGAAGCTCGCCGCTCGCGCGGTCCAGCACATAGAAAAAGCCGTTCTTGGGCGCCTGCATGATGACGCTGCGTTTGCGTCCGCCGATCTCGAGGTCCGCCAAGATCAACGGCGAGCAGGCATCGTAGTCCCACTCGTCTCCGGGAGTCGTCTGGTAATGCCAGACGTACTCGCCGGTATCCGCCTTCAGCGCCACGATCGACGTGAGATACAGCGCATCGCCGTGAATCTTGGATCGATTCCAGGGTGTGCCGTTGCCGACTCCGATGTAGATCAAATCCAGAGTCGGGTCGTACACCATCGAGTCCCACACCGGACCGCCACCACCCAATGTCCACCACGCCCCGCTCCAGGTTTTGACGGCCTTTTCGAGCGCGGCGCTCTCGAACGGTTTCGCCGGATCGCCGGGCACGGTGTAGAAGCGCCAGATCTGCCGGCCGGTGTCCGCGTCGTATGCCGTGACATAGCCGCGCATGCCCATTTCGGCGCCGCCGTTGCCGATCAGCACCATGCCCTTCACGACTCGCGGTGCGCCGGTGATGGTGTAGCGCGCGCCCGCGGGAACCGTCGCCGTCTCCCAAACGGGCTTGCCGGTAGCCGCATCCAGGGCGATCAACCGGCCATCGAGGGTGCCCACGTACAGTCGACCCTTCCATGCCGCCACGCCGCGATTCACGGCATCGCAACAGGCGTTGACTCCAACCTGACCGGGAACCTTCGGATCGTAGGTCCACAGCGGCGCCCCGGTCTTTGCGTCGAGCGCGAACACCTTGCTCCACGCGCTGGTGACGTACATCACCCCGTCAATGACCAAGGGCGTGGACTCCTGGCCGCGATGCGCCGCGTCCAGATCGTAAAACCAGGCGAGCCCGAGCTGCTTCACATTGCCGGCGTCGATCTTGTTCAAGGGGCTGAAGTGCTGCTCGCCGTAGGTCCTTCCCGGGGCCATCCAGTTGCCGGGCTCCCTGTCCGCCGCGATCAGCCGTGCCCCATCGACGGCTGCGGCCGGTCTCGCCGCCGGTGCCACCGAGGCGGCGGGCGGAGCCGCCGATTTCCCGCAGCCTGCGATCGCCATTCCGAGTGCCGCCACTGCGCTGATCCGGTTTTTGATGATCCGGCTTTTCATGAGTGTATGAGGCGCCACACCCTGCGGCGCGGGCTCGACCGATAACGAGCTTCGATTCGATCAGGAGGGAACCTGCCTCGGCGGCGGGGCGGAGGCCGGATGCGCCGGCGACTCGCGCGGATGCTATGGTGCGAGTTATGTCTCCGGGTAAGTTGTCCACGATCGCAGCCCTGTGCGTGTCGGCATCCCTGACGCTGAGTTGCGGCGGCCCCGATTCGGGCGCGCGCAATTCGGGGGCCGGCGCGCCGACCGACGACGGCAAAATCCTCAATCTCTACACCTGGTCCGATTATCTGGCGCCCGACACCGTTGCGTCGTTCGAGAAACAAACGGGCATCAAGGTCAACGCCTCGTTTTTCGACACCAACGAGACGCTGGAATCCCGGATGCTGACGGGACACAGCGGATTCGACGTCGTGGTTCCCACGGCCCCCTATTTTCAGCGCCAGATTCGCAGCGGCGCATATCTGCCCCTCGACAGGAAAAAAATCCCCAATTGGGTCAATCTCGATCCGGCCATCATGTCTCGGGTTGCACTCAACGATCCGGGCAATGCCCATGGGGTCGTGTATGCATGGGGCACGTACGGAATCGCCTACAGCGACAAGGTCGCGCAATTGCTGCCGGACGATCCCCTCGATAGCTGGCGGCTGGTATTCGATCCGAAGTTTGCCGCGAAACTCGCGCCCTGCGGGATCAACTTTCTCGACGCGCCCGCCGGCGTGGAGCGCCTGGTGCTCAAGTACCTGGGCAGGAATCCGAACGCGCCGAGCGCGGAGGATTTCGCCGCGGCCGAAGCCGTCTTGAACGGGATCCGCCCCTACATCAGGAACATCGATTCGGCGGTCGACATCGAAGCGCTCGCAAACGGCGACATCTGCGTGGCCCTCACCTACAACGGCACATTCGTCCAGGCGCGCAATCGCGCCAGGGAAGCGAAGAACGGCATCACTCTGAAGTACGTGATCCCCAAGGAAGGATCTCTGTTGTGGTTCGACATGCTGGCCATACCGAGGGACGCACCGCACCCCGACAATGCCCATCGGTTCATCAACTACATTCTGGATCCGCGGGTCATCGCCCACATTTCCAACTACATCGGCAACGCCAACGCGAATGCCGCCGCCACGCCGTTGCTGGATGCGTCGACCGCCGCCGACGCCGCCGTCTACCCGCCGCCCGCCGATTTGCAGCGTCTGTTCGTGCAGACGGAAGATCCGCCCGAGCAATTGCGCACCATTACTCGCATCTGGCAGAAGTTCAAGACCGCGCAATAATACTAGACGGTGACGACGATCTTGCCGAATTGCTGGTTGGATTCGAGGTAGCGGTGAGCCTCGACGATCTGCGCGAGCGGAAACGTCTTCGCGATGACCGGCTTCAGGCGCCCTTCCGCGAGGCCCTTCAGAATCAAATCCCGGTTGCGCGCGAACTTCTCGGGCTTGCTCCAGATCGAGGAAGCGACCCAGCCGCGTAACGACAGCGACTTCAATGCCGCGGGCCAGTGGGGGTACGGAGTCGGCCGGCCGCTCAAGCCCCCGTAGATGATGATGATGCCATCCTCCGCGGCCGCCTGCGCGAGGCTGTCAACGTCGGGGCCGCCCACCGGATCGAACACGATGCGCACCCCCTTCCCGCCGGTGATGCGGTGGACCTCCGCGACCAAATCCGATTCCTCCGTCGCAATCACGTGCTTCGCGCCGTGCGCTTTGAGCGCCGCCGCCTTGGCGCCGGTGCGAGTGGCCGCAATCGGAATGGCACCTGCCCAGTTGGCGAGCTGAATGGCGGCGAGGCCGACGCTGCTGGATGCGGCACGAATGAGGACGGCATCGCCGAGCGCCGCGTGGCCTATTTCATAAATTGCCAGCGCGGTGAAGTACTGCATCCAGATCGCCGCCGCTTCGACGATGCTCAGGCCCGGCGGCGGCGCAATGAGGCTGCGCACCGGAACGATGGCGTGTTCCCCGTACAGACCGTACTCACCCAGCCGGAAATTCGGCATCACGCACACCCGGTCGCCCGGCGAGAAGCCGCGCACACCGGCCCCAAGTCCTTCCACGATGCCGACGCCTTCGTAGCCGATCAATGACGGCAGCTTCGGCACTTGCGGGTAGGCGCCGGCGCGAAACATCGCCTCCGAGCGGTTGAGCCCGATGGCTTCGACCCGGATTTTGACCTCTCCGGGTCCGGGAGCGCCGATCTCGAGTTCCTCGATCCGCAGTTGCTCCGGCCCGCCCTGTTCGTGAAAGCGAACCACTTTGCTCATCGTGGAGCCCTCTCAGGTACGGGATGCGCTCCCTGCAATTGGAGGACGAGGTCGGCCAAGGGTATGGAGAAGGCCAGACAGATCCAGATGATGGTCTCGGTGGCGGCGACGCTGTCATCGAGCCCCAGCAGTCCGGATACCAGGCGCACCTCGAAGAACACCAGTGCGACGGCGTAGCTGCGCGTCATCCACTGGCGATGCTGTTGGATTTTGCGGTTGAGAATGAAATAAAGCGCGAAGGCGGTCGTCGATGTCAGCAAAACGGCGTCCACCGCCGTGGCAATGGTGAAGGAGCGGGGATCTCCAATGCGCTCCTCCAAGTACTGAACATAGACCCCGAGCGGCGCCAGAATGAAGACTCCCGTGATGTAAATGCGCCCCACGACGCGATGCAGCTTCGTGAACCGCCGGCGGAGCCGATCGGAGAACTGCAAAGGAGCGAGCAGCAGCGCACAGGCCCCCGCGAGGCCATGCGGAAGCAACCACCATTTGAACGTCTGGATGTGATCCCAGTTCGGGTCGCTGCGGTCGATGACGAAGATCTCGTTATGCTGGAGGACGTAACCCATCATCAAACAGATGCCGGCGAAGAGGAGATTCTTGCCGTTGATCCACGATGCGCGCGGCCGGGAGAAAACAGTAGCCATGAGCCACCCCGCTTTGATTTTTATTCGTCTCGAGACGCCGGTAGACTACCGCAAACGGGCAGATTGCGGGTCGGGGGTCACTCTAGGCCGGAGAGCAGCGTCGGAATGGCGCACCAATGTGCGCGGTTGATCGGCAATTGCGGCAGTGCGCCCATCGCCTCCCAGCCGGCCGTGCCACCCTCCGGACTGCGCCATTTTTTCCCGATTTGCACGCGGTCCAGATAATGATAGAGCCGAAAAGTCTGGTCATAGATCCAGAACTCGTTCCGGTCGTCGGCGTAGAAGCCGCGCACGTGCTGGAAAGTCTGCAAGGGACCCTCGACGTTGAACGGAATACCGACTTCCTCGGACCATTCGCGCCGGGTCGCCTCATCCAGTGTCTCGCCGTTCTCGATGCCGCCGCCCGGAAGTTCCGGCACGTCGGGCGCGCAGGCCTCCGCCGCCAGCATGATTGCGCGGTCGCCGACGGCGGCCGCCAGCGCAAAGACGCCGCGGCGCGGCTTGATGAACGACCCCGCGACGGGGGTCACGACGTTGCCGCGCCGATCGTAGAAAGTGATCGATGGGGTATCCACGCCCGATCGGTCAGTTCTCGACAACCGGCAGCGCAATGTAAGTCGCCGCCGTGGGAGAGTGGTAGATGCGTTGCGTCGCCTTGCGGTAGTCGCCGGGGGCGGCCAACATGATGTTGGGGACGAAGGTCTGCGGATTTCGGTCGTACAGCGGAAACCAGCTCGATTGCACCTGCACCATGATGCGGTGGCCGGGCAGGAACACATGATTGTTCGCCGGCAGGCTGAAGCGATACGCCAAAGGCCGGTTCGCCTCGATGGGCTTCGCTTCAGCGAAGCTTTGGCGGTAGCGGCCACGGAGGATGTCCATGCCCACGGCAAGCTGGTAGCCGCCCATTTCCGGCTGGGCCGCCACCTGATCCGGATAGACGTCGATCAGCTTCACCACCCAGTCGCTGTCCGTACCGCTGGTCGAGGCGATCAGATGCACCACCGGTTTGCCGCTGATTTTCAAAGGCGCCGTGAGCACATCGGAAGTGAACGTCAGCACATCGGTACGCCCCGAGGCTTCGCGCTGGTCATCCACCAGCCATTGCTCCCAGGTCTGCCCGGGATCGTAGCCGACGGGTTGGATGGGCCGGGCGCGAAACGGCACGGGGCGCGCAGGATCGGACACATACTCGGAATAGGCCTCTCCCGCCGCAGGCAGGCCGAAGCCGATTTTTTGACCGGGTTGCAGATACAGCGGACGGCTGGTCGCCGCACACCCGCTCTCACAGGCCAGCGGCCAGCGATCGAGTCTTCGCCACTGATTGGTGCCCGTCTCGAAGGCCGTGACCGGAGCGATGTCGGCCTTCGGCGCGCCATCCTTGAGATATTGCGCGAGAAACGGACGCAGCACCTGTTCGCGAAAATACCTGGCGGTATCGCTGCCAAAACGAATCGCGCCCAAGGCGCTGCCGTCGCCGATCTCCTGACCGTGAAACCAGGGACCCATGACCAACTTCACCATGTCGCCGTGGGTATCTTTCGGTTTGATGGCCGAATACACCGCCTGCGCGCCGTAGCTGTCTTCCTGGTCCCACAGACTGTGCACCAGCATGACCGGGACTTTGAGCGGCTGCGCGGCGAGCACCTTGTCCACCGCTTGGTCGCTCCAGAACGCGTCGTACGCGGTGTGCGCCACCACCTTGTTCCAGAACCCGAGCTGTTGCATGCCGTAACGGCGGCCCAGTTCACCGGCCGAGCCCGCTTGCATGAACAAGTCGTAGTCGTCGTGAAAGCTGCTCCACCACTTGACGCTGTTGTCGCGGCTGGCGACTTGCTCGTAAATATAGGCCAGATTCTGCTGGCGAAAGGCACCGTTGTGAAACCAGTCGTCGCCCATCCAGCCATCCACCATCGGATTCATCGGCACCGACACTTTGAGCGCCGGGTGCGGGTTCACCAGCGCCATCAGCGGCTCGAAGCCGTCGTAGGAAATGCCCAACGTGCCGACCTTGCCGTTGCTCTCGGGAATGTTCTTCACCAGCCAGTCGATGGTGTCGTAGGTGTCCGTGGCATCGTCGACCGGGGTCGGATTCTGCGGGCCGTGCACCGGACGATTCATGATGTAATCGCCTTCCGAGCCATACTTGCCGCGCACATCCTGCATCACGCGGATGTAGCCGTCCTCGACGATCACGTCGGTGGCATTGTCATAGCCTTCCAGCATGGGTCCCAGATGTCCGCTTTGGGTGTGGCTGGTCAGCTTCTTGGCATCGTAGGGAGTGCGGGTGAGCAGGATGCCGGCGTGCGCCGCGCCTTTGGGAATCAGGATGACGGTGTGCAGCTTGACTCCGTCGCGCATCGGAATCATGACCTCGCGCAGCGTGTAGTCGTAGCTGTCCGTGACCGGCGCGAACGCTGCCGGCGTCTCGCTGGGGTAGTTGGGGTATTGCGCCTTGGGGGAGTCGTCCGCCAGGGCCGTACAGCTCATCGCAAGCAGCAACGCTGCAAAGGCATTCGATGTCGAACTCATCCCATTCTCCCCTATGGTTTACCGAGCCCCGGTCTCGCGCAGGATAACCGAACGGCGCCTCCGTCGAGCAATTCGTGGTAATTTGCTCGCCGACATTATAAGTATAGAGCGCGGACTCAAAGTCGCGCCCATCGGGAGAGACCATATTGGCCCACACCGGCATTGACGTCGCCGCACGGTCCGCCGCGAGCGGAATATTTCGCCGGCTCGACCGGTGGTTCTACTTCTGGATGGCGCTTCTCATCGGCGCTACGGTCGTCTACGGCTTCAGCCACACCATCGCCGACAATCTGCTGCGCCCCGCGATTCCCCGGCCGACGATTCTGTGGGTACACGCCGCCGCGTTCATTTCTTGGGTTGTGCTGTTCATCACGCAGTCGGCGCTGATCCGCAGCCGCCGGGTTCGCTGGCATCGGCGTCTCGGCACCGCGGGCCTGGTGCTCGGCATCTGCATCCCGGTACTGGGGATTGCCACGTCTCTCGCCATGGCGAGATTCAATATATCCCGGGGCCTCGACCACGCTCCCGGGGCCACTGCGTTTCTGGCCGTAC